>NZ_JBITCO010000018.1:74468-143584 GCF_044453265.1 Kitasatospora sp. NPDC051705
CCTGGCGCTCTATTCCGGACGGGGTCCGGTGCCTTTCGGGGTGCCGGGCCTTTTCCGTTTTTCCGGGGTGGATCAGGACGGCTGGCGGTCGGAGCCGAGTTCGCGGGAGATCCGCAGGCCGGCCTGGGCGACGACCGGGCCGAGGGCCCGGACCCGGGCGGCGGTCATGCGGGAGGTCAGGCCGGAGACGGACAGGGCCGCGGTCACCTCGCCGGTGTGGTCGAAGATCGGTGCGGCCACGCAGCGGACCTCGGGTTCGTTCTCGCGGTCGTCGATGGAGTAGCCGCGGGCGCGGATCCGGGCGAGGTCGGCCCGTAGGCGGGGCTCGTCGGAGATGGTCCAGGCCGTGACGGGGCGCAGCCCGGCGGCGACGACCTCGGTGACGGCCTCGTCGGGGAGCCAGGCGAGGATGGCCTTTCCGGTGGCGGTGCAGTAGGCGGGGGCCCGGCTGCCGACGCGCGAGGCCATCCGGACGTTGGTCTCGTCCTCGACCTTGTCGAGGTAGACGATCCCCGGGGCCTGCCAGACGGTCAGGTGGACGGTCTCGCCGGCCTCGCGCTGGAGCCGGCGCAGGTGTTCGGCGGCGACGCTGCGCAGGTCGAGGGTGGACAGATAGGCCTGGCCGAGGCGCAGTGAGCCGTGGCCGAGGCGGAACCAGCCGGTCTCGCGGTCGCGGTCGAGGAGGTGTTCGTCGAGCAGCGGGCCGGCGAGCCGGAGCACGGTGCTCTTGTTGAGGTCGAGGGCCTCGGCGAGCTGGGCGAGCGGGACGCCGCGTCCGTCGCCGTGGTCGCGGACGTGGCCGAGGACGGCGAGTGCCCGGCGCAGCGAGGACGACTGGTTGCGCTCGGTCGTGGCCTTCCGGCCGGCACCGGCACCGGTGCCCGCGGGCTGGTCGGTCGCGGCCCCGGGGCCCGTCTCCGTCATGGGTCCGTCCCTCGTCTCGTGCTGCCGGTGGTCCCGCGCCCTGCGGCGGCGGTGGTCAGAACGTACCCGTTCGAGTCGGCTCCGCCGCTTCTTCGACACAACGTTGTGCAGTGCAAAACTTCCCGAACCGCCTCTTGTTGGCGCCGATCGCCCGCGCCTAACGTCCCTGCCATCGAGCAGGCGGGCCGTCCCACCCGAACGGTCCGCGTTGCCGCACCCTCACACCGGCCTGCCCGGGACGCCGTCGCGTGCGTCCGGGCCGGCCACCACCCACACCCACCATCGGCCCCGGTCAGGGCCCGCTTCGACGTACCCGTCCCCAACGGCGCGCGTCTCGGCGGCAACTGTCGGGAGGGGAGGTCCTCACCCATGCGACTCATCGGACGGAGTGCCGCGGCCGTCGTCCTCGCCGCCGGCTGCCTCGCCGCGACGGCCTGCGCTCCGGGCACCGCGGCACCGGCCGTGGACCGGGCCGGCGACGACCGGACGGGCACCCTCCAGGTCTGGCTGTACAACGAGGCCGGCAACGCCGCCAAGGAGGCGGTGATCGCCAAGGCGGTCGGCGAGTTCCAGGCCTCCCACCAGGGCGTCACCGTCCGGGTCGGCTACATCGACACCGACGCCTCGGCCCGCGCGGCCAAGATGAAGGGCGCCTTCAACGACCCCAACAGCGCCCCCGACCTGGTGGAGTTCGGCAACACCGACCTCCCCGGCTACGTCGCCGCGGGCGGTCTCGCCGACATCGGCGCCGACCTGGACGCCTGGCCGGACAAGGGCGACCTGGACCCGGCGATCGCCAGGACCGCCGTCGTGGACGGCAGGACCTACGGGCTGCCCTGGTGGGTCGGCGTCCGCGCCCTCTACTACCGCAGCGACCTGTTCACCGAGGCCGGGCTCGCCCCGCCGGCCTCGTACGCCGACCTCGTCGCGGCCACCCGGAGCATCCACGCGGCGCACCCCGACACCTTCGGCATCGCCGTCGGCGGCAAGTACACCTTCGGCGCGCTGCCGTTCGTCTGGGACGCGGGCGGCGACATCGCGGCCAAGGACGGCACGGCCTACAAGGCGGCCATCGACTCGCCGGCCTCGCAGGCCGGGATCAAGCGCTACACCGACCTCTTCGGTGCCGACGGCTGCCCCGCCCAGCAGTGCGCCGACCTCACCGGTGGCAAGACCGTGGACCTGTTCGCGGCCGGCAAGTCGGCGATGGCGATCCTGCCCAACTCCAGCCGCAGCAAGGTCGACGCGGGCGCGGTGAAGGGGAAGTACGGCGTGGTGCCGCTGCCGGGGGAGAAGGCCGGTTCGATCGCGCCGGCCTTCGCGGGCGGCAACAACCTCGGCGTGATGAAGGCGGCCAAGCACCGCACCCTCGCGGTGGAGTTCGCCCGGCTGCTGGCCGGCCCCGCGTACCAGGAGCAGATGTACGACGCGATGGGCAACCTGCCGACGCTCAGGTCCGTCAGTGCCAGGGTCGCGGCCAAGGACGCCTTCCTGAAGCCGTTCACCGACACCATCGCGGCGGGCACCAGGTTCGTGCCGCTGGACCAGGCCTGGGCGCAGATCGACGCCCAGTCGGTGATCCCGACCATGCTGCAACAGGTCGTCACCGGCAAGGCGGACGTGGCCAAGGCGTCCGGTGACGCGGCGGGCCGGATCACCTCCGCCTTCGCCGCGCACTGACCCCGCCCCGGCCCGTGGAAGAGAGCAGGTCCCGCACGTGTCCGTCCCCACCACGACCGCCCCGGCGGCGCCGCCCTCCCCGGGCAGTCGCCGCGGGGGCCCGGCGCCGGCCGCACCCCCGGGCGGCCGGCGCCGCCGAACCCCGCTGCTGCTGCTCCTGCCGGCCGCGGTCGTCCTGGTACCGCTGGTCGCCTATCCGATCTACCAGTTGGGCCTGTTGTCCGTGCTGGACTTCGGGCAGGCGCAGGCCTCCGGCGGGGCCCCGACGTCCTTCGTCGGCCTCGGCAACTACACGAGGATCCTCCAGGACGGCCAGTTCTGGTCGGTGCTGCTGCAGACGGTCGGCTTCGCCGCGTTCTGCGTGCTCGCCACCCTGGCCGTCGGCGCCGCGCTGGCCGTGCTGCTGACCAGGGTCGGCCGCTGGCCCCGGCTGGTGCTGACCACCGCCGCGACGGCGGCCTGGGCGGCGCCGGCGATGACCGGGTCGACGGTCTGGAGCTTCCTGTTCGACACCAACCTCGGCCTGGTCAACCACACCCTGGTGCGACTCGGGCTGACCGGCTTCCACGAGTTCAACTGGTTCTACGACAAGTGGACGGCGTTCCTGATCGTCGGTGCCGTCGTGGTGTGGCACTCCTTCCCCTTCGTGATGGTCACCCTCTACGCGGGGATCCGCGCGATCCCGGAGGAGATCCTCGAGGCCGCCGCGCTGGACGGCGCCAACACCTGGACGACCTTCCGGCGGATCACGGCACCGATGCTGCGGCCGATCCTGACGATCGTGGTGATCCAGTCGGTGATCTGGGACTTCAAGGTCTTCACCCAGATCTACGTGATGACCGAGGGCGGGGGCATCGCCGGCCAGAACCTCGTGCTGAACGTGTACGCGTACCAGAAGGCGTTCGCCTCCTCGCAGTACGGGCTGGGCGCGGCGATCGGCGTGATCATGCTGCTGGTCCTGGTGATCCCGACGGTCCTCTACATCCGCACCCTCCGACGGACGGGGAACGACCTGTGAACTCCCGCAGCCGGTGGCGCCTCGCCGCCGACACCAGTGCGCTCGTGCTGGCGGCGGCCACCGCCTTCCCGGTCTTCTGGATGGTGCTCTCCGCCTTCAAGCCCAAGGGCGAGGTGCAGTCGCTGGACCCGAAGCCGTGGACGGCCCACCCCACGCTGGAGAGCTTCCGCCAGGTGCTCAGCGTGGACGGCTTCGGCCGGTACTTCGTGAACAGCCTGGTCGTCGCGCTGTCGGTGGTGGTGCTCTCGGCGGTCGTGGTGTTCCTCGCCGCGGTGGCCGTGACCAGGTTCAGGTTCCGGTTCCGCACCACCGTGATGGTGATGTTCCTGATCGCCCAGATGATCCCGGTCGAGGCGCTGACCATCCCGCTGTTCTTCATGTTCCGCGACGCCGGGCGGTTCGCCCCGGGGGTCGGGCTGAACACCCTGGCCTCGCTGGTCCTGGTGCAGTTGGCGTTCTCGCTGCCGTTCGGCATCTGGATGATGCGCGGATTCGTCGCCGCGGTGCCGGTGTCCATCGAGGAGGCCGCGCAGATCGACGGCGCCAGCCGCACCCGCATCCTGTGGCGGATCCTGCTGCCCCTGGTGGCGCCGGGCCTCGCGGCGACCAGCGTGTTCTCCTTCATCGCGGCGTGGAACGACTTCGTGTTCGCGAAGACCTTCATCATCAGCGCCACCGAGAACCAGACCCTGCCCTCCGCCCTGCTGGTCTTCTTCAAGCCGGACGAGAACGACTGGGGCGGCATCATGGCGGCGTCCACCCTGATGACCGTCCCGGTGCTGGTGTTCTTCGTCGCCGTCCAGCGCAAGCTGGTCTCCGGGCTCGCGGGCGCGGTGAAGGACTGACCGCGGCCGCCCCTCCGGCGGCGCCGGCGGGCCCGGGCCCGCTCCTTCGGACCCAGCCGGCTCAGGCGGCCGCCGCGGACTCGCCGGGCGGGACGCCGATCAGCGTGAACAGGGCGCCGGCGTCGTCCCGGACCAGGGCCGCGCGGCCGAACGGCGTCGGCCCGGGGCCGGTCAGCACGGTGCCGCCCAGGGCCCGGACCAGGGCGGCCGCGCGGTCGGCGTCGGCCGTCGCGAAGTGGGTCAGCCAGGCGGGGGCGCCCGTCCCGGCGGGGCCGATGCCGCCGGCCGGGCGGCCGTCCACGCGGAAGACGGTGGAGCCGGCGGCCGGCCGGTCGTAGCCGTAGCCGAAGACACGGCGGTAGAAGTCCCGGGCGGTGTCCGGCGCGGGGGACCGGTGCTCGTTCCAGGCGAACGCGCCGGGCTCGTCGACCAGGCCCGCGCCGTCGATCGCGCCGGCCCGCCAGAGGCCGAAGACCGCTCCGAGCGGGTCGACGGCGAGGGCGGCGTGCCCCTGGTCGGGGACCTCGTACGGCTCGCGGACGATCCGGCCGCCCGCGGCCCGGACCAGGGCGGCCGTGTGCGGGAGGTCGGCGCAGGCGAGGTAGGTCGTCCACCCGGCGTCCGGGGCGCCGGACGCCGCGGCGGCTTCCGGCTCCCCCGCCCCCTCCGGTGTCCCTGCCGTGGGTGCCGTGATCGCGGCGACCTGCGCGCCGTACCGGGTGGCGACGGCCTCCGCGGGGCCGGTCGGCACGAACCCCCAGTCGAACAGCGCGCCGTAGAACCGCTGTGCCCTCGGCAGGTCCGGCGTCGTCAGCACGACCCAGCACGGGACGCCCTCGTGGTACCTGCCGGCCTTCGGCATGCGGCCTCCTCCGTGCCGGGCGCCCCACTGGCCAGCGTCCGCGTCCGGCCGGGCGGCGGCAACCGGTGGGTTCCAGCGGCTGCCGCGGAGCCGACCGCGCCCCGCAGGTCGGGTCCGCGGGTCAGGCCACCCCGTGCGGCCGGAACTGGACGCTGATCCGCGGGCCCACCGGTCGGGCCGTCTTCGGGACAGCGTGCTCCCAGGTGCGCTGGCAGGAGCCGCCCATCACCACCAGGTCCCCGTGGCCGAGCGGGTGCCGGACCACCGGGCCGCCCCCGGCCCGGGGCCGCAGCAGCAGCGCGCGCGGCTCGCCGACGGAGAGGATCGCCACCATGGTGTCCTCGCGGGCGCCGCGCCCGATCCGGTCGCCGTGCCAGGCGACGCTGTCCCGGCCGTCCCGGTAGTAGCAGAGGCCGAGGGTGCGGAAGGGCTCGCCGAGCTCCTGCGCGTAGTGCCGGCTCAGCGCCGTCCGGGCCCGGCCGAGCACGGGGTGCGGGGGCTCGGCGTCCGCCGGGTAGGAGGCGAGCAGCCGGGGGACGTCGACCGTCCGCTCGTACATCTCGCGCCGTTCGGCCCGCCACGGCACGGTCGCGGCCAGGTGTTCGAACAGCAGGTCGGCGCCGTGCAGCCAGCCGGGCAGCACGTCCAGCCAGGCCCCGTCGCCGAGCGCGGTGCGGCGCAGCCCGGTGAGCGCCCCGAGGCGGACCTCGCCGTCGTCGCCGGCGTCGTCGAACAGCGAGGGCTGGAGGTGGACGGTGCTGTGCATGGGGTCAGCGTACGCCCGGATTCGAACGAGTGCGCGAATAGTGGTCTGCGCGACGTGCGCCCGCGCCCGCCGGTTAGGCTTCGGAGGTGCCGGGCCGGTCGCCGTCCACGGGCTCCCGGGAGGCGTCGGCGACCCCCGCGACGACGGCCCGCCCCCTCGCAGCCCCGCCCCACGGATGGAGAGACGATGAGCAAGCCCAGGAGGACGGCGGCGCAGCCGTCCGCCGCGTACGGCGCCGACGGCCACGACATGATCCGCGTGCACGGGGCCCGGGTGAACAACCTCAAGGACGTCAGCGTCGAGATCCCCAAGCGCCGGCTGACGGTGTTCACCGGGGTCTCCGGCTCGGGCAAGAGCTCCCTGGCCTTCGACACCATCGCCGCCGAGTCCCAGCGGCTGATCAACGAGACCTACAGCGCCTTCGTCCAGGGCTTCATGCCGACGCTGGCCCGCCCCGAGGTGGACGTCCTGGAGGGCCTGACCACCGCGATCATCGTCGACCAGCAGCGGATGGGGACGGACCCGCGCTCCACCGTCGGCACCGCCACCGACGCCAACGCCATGCTGCGGATCCTGTTCAGCCGGCTCGGCGAGCCGCACATCGGCTCGCCCCAGGCGTTCTCCTTCAACGTCCCCTCGGTCAGCGGCGCCGGCGCGATCACCGTGGAACGCTCCGGGCGGACCGTCAGGGAGAAGCGCAGCTTCAGCATCACCGGCGGCATGTGCCCGCGCTGCGAGGGCCGCGGCCGGATCTCCGACATCGACCTCACCCAGCTCTTCGACGACACCAAGTCGATCTCCGAGGGCGCCATCACGATCCCCGGCTGGAAGACCGACAGCTGGTGGACGGTCGGCGTCTACGCCAACTCCGGCTTCCTCGACCCGGACAAGCCGATCCGCCGGTACACCAAGAAGGAGATGCACGACTTCCTCCACCGCGAGCCCACCAAGGTCAAGGTCAACGGCGTCAACCTCACCTACGAGGGCCTGATCCCCAAGCTCCAGAAGTCGATGCTCTCCAAGGACCGCGAGGCCCTGCAGCCGCACATCCGCGCCTTCGTCGACCGCGCCGTCACCTTCACCGCCTGCCCCGACTGCGACGGCACCCGGCTCAGCGCGGCCGCCCGCTCCTCCAAGGTCGGCGGGATCAGCATCGCCGACGCCTGCGCGATGCAGATCAGCGACCTCGCCGACTGGGTCCGCGACCTCGCGGAGCCGTCGGTCGCACCGCTGCTCGGCACCCTGCGGCACACCCTCGACTCCTTCGTGGAGATCGGGCTCGGCTACCTCTCGCTCGACCGGCCCTCCGGCACGCTCTCCGGCGGCGAGGCGCAGCGCGTCAAGATGATCCGCCACCTCGGCTCCGCGCTCACGGACGTCACGTACGTCTTCGACGAGCCCACCACCGGCCTGCACCCGCACGACATCCAGCGGATGAACGAACTCCTGCTGCGCCTGCGGGAGAAGGGCAACACGGTGCTCGTCGTCGAGCACAAGCCGGAGACCATCGCGATCGCCGACCACGTCGTCGACCTGGGCCCCGGAGCCGGCACGGCGGGCGGCGACGTCTGCTTCGAGGGCACCGTCGACGGGCTGCGGGCCAGCGGCACCGTCACCGGCCGGCACTTCGACGACCGGGCGGCCGTCAAGCCGGCGGTGCGCACGCCGACCGGCGCCCTGGAGATCCGCGGCGCGACGGCGAACAACCTGCGGGACGTCGACGTGGACGTCCCGCTCGGCGTGCTGTGCGTGGTCACCGGCGTGGCCGGCTCCGGCAAGAGCTCGCTGATCCACGGCTCGGTCTCGCGCGGGGAAGGCGTGGTGGCCGTCGACCAGTCGCCGATCAAGGGCTCGCGGCGCAGCAACCCGGCCACCTACACCGGGCTGCTCGACCCGATCCGCAAGGCCTTCGCCAAGGCCAACGGCGTCAAGCCGGCCCTGTTCAGCGCCAACTCCGAGGGCGCCTGCCCCACCTGCAACGGCGCCGGCGTGACCTACACCGACCTGGCGATGATGGCCGGCATCGCCAGCACCTGCGTCGAGTGCGAGGGCAAGCGGTTCCAGGCCTCGGTGCTGGAGTACCGCTTCGGCGGCCGCGACATCAGCGAGGTGCTCGCGATGCCGGTCTCCGAGGCCGAGGCGTTCTTCGGGGAGGGCGAGGCGCGCACCCCGGCCGCCCACCGCATCCTCGGCCACCTCGCCGACGTCGGACTCGGCTACGTCAGCCTCGGGCAGCCGCTCACCACGCTCTCCGGCGGCGAGCGGCAGCGGCTCAAGCTGGCCACCCACATGGCCGAGAAGGGCGGCGTCTACGTCCTCGACGAGCCGACCACCGGGCTGCACCTCGCCGACGTCGAGCAGCTGCTCGGCCTGCTGGACCGGTTGGTGGACTCCGGCAAGTCGGTGATCGTCATCGAGCACCACCAGGCCGTGATGGCGCACGCCGACTGGATCATCGACCTCGGACCCGGCGCCGGCCACGAGGGCGGCCGGGTCGTCTTCGAGGGCACCCCGGCCGACCTGGTCGCCGCCCGTTCCACGCTCACCGGCGAGCACCTCGCCGCCTACGTCGGCGGCTGACGGCCCGACGGCCCGACGGCCCGACGGCCCGTCCGGTGGGTCCGTACGCCCGGCAGGGCCCGCCGGACCTGCGGGACAGGCCCTAGCCTGCTGCCATGGCGATCCACGGTTTCGGGCCCACCGAGTTCCAGCTCGTGCTGCTGCGGCGGATGGCCGACTTCAACCCCGACCTGGTCGAGGCGGCCGTGCGGCGGCTGGCGGCGAGCAGGCCGGCGATGCGGGAGGCGAACAAGCGCTGGCAGGCGATGCTCCGCTCGCCCCGGTCCCCGCGCGGTGCCGACCGCTGCGCCGCCGTGCTCGGCCCGCCGGAGGCGACGGTGCCGCGCCGGATCGGGGACCTCGCCTGCACCGCGCGGCAGTGGCCGCTGCCGCTCTGGCCCGACCTGCGCTTCGAGAGCCTGGTCGGGCCGGCGGACGCGGGCCGGCCGCTGCTGAACGAGTGGCTGGTCCGGGCCCCGGGTGCCCCGGCACCGCGGCCGGCGACGCTCGCCGACCTGACCCCGTGGAGCTGCGTGGTGGCCGACCTGGGCGCGGCGTTCCCGCCCGCCCGGCCGCGGGAGGGCAGTGCGCCGACCCGCTTCCGGCTCGACTTCACGGCGCCGGACGCGGACGGCCGGGCCCGCTCCTGCACCGCCGACTTCACCTGGGGCCTGCTCCAGGAGGTGCGTCCCGCCGGACCGTAGGGTTCCGCCGGACCGGCCCCTAGGGTCTGTCTTCGAACCCGCGTCTGCGGGGCGGCGACAGACCCTATGCGCTCCCGGCCCCGTGCACCGTGCGGCCGCCGATCACGGTGCGGTCGGGCCGGAGCTCGCGCAGCTCGTCGACCGGGCAGCTCAGCGGATCGACCGGCCAGAGCGTCAGGTCGGCGAGCGCGCCCGGGCGCAGGCTGCCGCGGTCGGCGCTCTCGCCGACCAGACGGGCCGCGTGGACGGTGTGCAGCGCGACGGCCTCGGCCCGGTCGATGGCGTGCTCGGGACCGACCACCCCCGCCGTGGTCCGGCGGGTGGTCATGCCCCACACCGAGATCATCGCGCCGTACGGGCCGACCGGGAAGTCCGAGCCGGCGGCGAGCAGCGCGCCCTCGTCGAGCCACTCGCGCAGCGGGAAGATCCCGGCGGTCCGCTCCTCGCCCCAGGCCCGCTGCTGGGCGAGCGCGCCGTCGTGCAGCAGCGGGTGCTGGACGGTCACCGGGACGCCGAGCGCGATCGCCCGGGCCCGCTGGTCGGCCCGGGCCAGTCCGCCGTGCTCGACCACCAGGGTGCCGGGCGGCAGGCCGGGGCGGTGCTTCAGCACCTCCTCGAAGACGTCCAGCAGGGTGCGCAGGCCGCGGTCGCCCCAGGCGTGCACGCCGACCCGCCAACCGCGCCCGACCACCCGGTCGACGGCCGCGACCAGCTCGGCCGGTTCCCAGAGCAGGCGGCCGTGGTAGCAGGGCTGCCCCTGGTAGGGCTCCTCCAGCGCGCCGGCCTCGAAACCGCCGTCGATGCCGAACTTGACGCCCCACAGCCGGAGCAGGTCGTCGTCCCGGCCCTCGGCGCGCCAGGCGTCCATCCGGTCCAGCAGGCCGTCGACCTGCTCCGGGGTGCGCGTGGCGAAGCCGGAGACCAGGGCGCGGACGCGGACGGCGAGCGCGCCGGCCGCGCGGGCGGCGTCCAGCACCGGGAGGTCCTCGACGGGGACGAGGCAGTCCCGGACGGTGCCGATGCCGGTGGCGGCGTAGTCGGCGGAGGCGGCGCGCAGGCCGTCGATCCGTTCGGCGAGCGCGGGCCGCGGCAGGACGCGCTCGACCAGCTCGACGGCCTTGTTGACCAGGCGTCCGGTCAGCCGTCCGTGCGCGTCGCGTTCGATCACCCCGCCGGGCGGGGCGGGGGTGGCGGCGGTGATCCCGGCCAGCCGCAGTGCGGCCGAGTTGAGCACCATGTTGTAGGCGCCGCGGCGGACCAGGACGGGGTGGTCGGCGGCGGCTCCGTCGAGCTCCTCGGTGGTGGGCATCCGCTGCTCGGCCAACTGCACCTCCTGCCAGTTGACGGTGGTGTGGATCCACTGCCCGGCGGGGGTGCGGGCGGCCCGTTCGCGGATCAGGCCGAGGAACCCGGCGAGGTCCCGGGCCTGGTGGACGGGGACGCCGTGGACGCTGTGACCGGCCAGGACGAGGTGGGTGTGGGTGTCGTCGAAGGCGGGCAGCACGGTGGCGCCGGGGGCGTCGAGGACCCGGGTGGCCGGTCCGACCAGGGCGTCCAGGCCGTGCGGCTCGGGGGACAGCGCGGTGATCCGGGTGCCGGTGACGGCGAGTGCGCGCTGCGGCGCTTCGCCGGGGACGAGGGTGTGCACGGTGGCGGCGCGGACCAGGAGGTCGGCGGGTTCGGGGGCGGGCATCACGGCTCCTGGTGGGGTGGGGTGCCGGTGGGCAGGCCGGTGACCTTCTCGACGTGGCGCAGCGCGGGCCCGGCGAGCTGGGCGTGCAGCTCGGTGAAGACGGCCCGGGCGGCCACCGCGTTCCAGTCGTCGGGCAGCAGCGGTTCGGGCAGGCCGGGGTCGAGGTAAGGGAGCCGGCGCCACTGGGTGAGCATCGGCACGTAGGCGCGGAACGCCTCGACCGGGTCGGTCCGGGGCCGGGGCCGCAGTTCGGCGGCGACCGGGCGCCACGCGTCGTCGAAGGCCGCGTACTGCGCCTCGATGGCGGGGAAGTCCCACCAGCCGGCCACCGCGGTGCGCAGGTCGGCGAAGCCGGCGTACTCGGCGGAGAGGAACAGGTGGACGTAGGGGCTCAGGCCGAGGCGTTCGAGCAGGCGCCGGGCGTCCGGCAGCAGCCGGGCGGGGGCGAGCCAGACGCCGGGGGCGGCGTTGCCGAAGCCGAGCCAGCTCAGCCGGGAGCGCAGCTGGTGGCGGTGGGCCCGTTCGGACTCCGGGACGGAGAAGACGGCCACCACCCAGCCGTCGCCGAGTTCGGCGGGCTCCAGGCTGTGGAAGATCCGGCGGTCGCCCTCCTCGAACACCGGGGCCATCGCCGGGGCGAGCCGGTAGCCGGTGCCGCCGCGGCGTTCCTGGAGCAGGGTGCCGGCCTTCTTGAGCCGGGAGATCGCCGAGCGCACGGCGGGGCCGTCGACGTCGAGCTCGGCCATCAGCGCGATCAGGTCGGCGATCGATATCCAGCCGCCGAGGCGGCGGACGAACTCGCCGTAGACGGTGTGGATCAGCGAGCTGGGCCGGGACGTGCTCTCCGCCATGGTGGGCCTCCTCCCCGGCAGCTCGTGTGATCATAGCGGCGGCCGACGGCGGTCAGGCCTGCGCGTGGGCGCCGGAGAGCAGCTGCCCGGCGCCCGGGGCGAAGGCCGGCAGGCCGAGGGCGCGGAGCAGCTGGTGGACGGTGCAGATCGCCGCCGAGACGACCGGTTTGCCGAGCTGCTGCTCGGCCTCCTCGACGGCGGCCAGCGAGGGCATCTGCACGCAGGCGGAGAGGACCACCGCGTCGGCCCCGGCGTGGTCGAGCCGTTTGGCGATGCCGGGCAGCCGCGCGGGGTCGTGGGCGGCCACGTCGAGGTTGTCGGGGATCTCCAGGGCCGCGTGGTCGAGCACCTCGACGCCCTCGTGCCCCAGGTAGTCGACCACGGTCCGGGCCAGCGGCTTCAGGTACGGGGTGACCAGGACGACCCTGCGGGCGCCGAGCACGCGCAGCCCGGCGACCAGGGCGCCGGCGCTGGTGACCACCGGGGCGGGGGCGCCGTTGTCGGCGGTGCGCCGGTGCAGCCGCTGCTCGGCCTCGCGGTGGTAGCCGGGCCCGGCGGCCATCACGGCGACCAGGCAGGCGTAGCCGAGCACGTCGACCCGGGCGTCGGAGAGCTCGGTGGCGCAGCGGTCCGACTCGGCGTCCATGGCGCGCAGCTGCTCGGGGGTGACCCTGGTCATCCGCATCCGGCTGGAGTGGAAGGTGAACCGCTCGGGCGCGACCGCCTCGCGGGCCCGCAGCAGGGCGGGGACCTCGGTCTCCATGGTGACGTTGGAGCTGGGGACGATCTGGCCGATCCGGTAGGTGGTCACGGGGGTGCTCCTCTCGGCGTGCGTCGGAGTGTGCGGTGCGCGTGCGCGGAATGCGACGGGCGGTAGGCGGTGGGCGGCAAACGGCCCGGGGCGGGTGTGCGTCGCCCGGGGCCGGTGCGGGCGGGCCGGCCCTCAGCGGGCGTCGACCACCGGGTTGGCGAGGGTGCCGATGCCCTCGATGGTGGCCTCGACCAGGTCCCCGGGCTGGAGGAACTGCGGGGGCACCATCCCGGCGCCGACGCCCGAGGGGGAGCCGGTGGCGATCACGTCCCCGGGTTCCAGCGTGACGCCGGAGGAGATGTCGGCGATCAGCCGGGCGACGCCGAACAGCATGTGGCGGGTGTTGGAGTCCTGCCGCAGCTCGCCGTTGACCCGCAGCGAGAGGTCGAGCCGCTGCGGGTCGGGGATCTCGTCGGCGGTGACCACGACCGGGCCGAACGGTGCGTAGCTGTCCTGCCCCTTGGAGAAGAACCACTGCCCGGAGCGACGCTGGTCGCGGGCGCTGACGTCGTTCACGATGCTGTAGCCGAAGACGTGCCGCAGGGCGTCCCGCTCGGCCACCCGGAAGGCGGGTTCGCCGATCACCACGGCGAGTTCGCACTCCCAGTCCAGCTGCTTGGTGAGCGCCGCGTTGTGCAGGATGGGCTGGCCGGGGCCGGTGACGGCGGTGGCCGGCTTGCCGAACAGCACCGGGCGGTCGGGCAGTTCGCGGTCGGTGTCCAGGGTGCGGTGCGACTCGTCGACGTGCTCCAGGTAGTTGAGGCCGACGCCGACGATCTTGCCGGGGCGCAGCGGCGCGCGCAGCGAGACGCCGGAGAGCGGCCGGACGGCGGGGTGGCCGGGGCCGACCGGGGCCAGCAGGGCGCGGAGGGTGGCCAGGGCGGGCGCGCCGGCCCGGACCAGGCCGAGGAGGTCGGGCGGCAGCGCGGCGCCGGCTGAGGCGGCGAGGGCGGTCAGGTCGGCGACGTGCTCGCCGAGCCGGGCACCGGGGCGCGGGGTGTCGTCGCCGTCGGCGCAGTAGGTCAACAGGTGCATGGTCGGGTCTCCTCGGGGTTCAGCACGGGGTGACGGGCTGGTGCCCGTCGTGGTCCGGGTAGGCCTCCTCGCGGTGGAGACCGAGCGCGTGCATCACCGGGAAGTCGTTGAACGAGAACAGGCAGGCGTCCTCGCCGGGGTCGAGGTTCGCGTGCTCGTGCCAGGCCCAGGACGGGACGACGAAGACGTCGCCCTCGCGCCACTCGAAGCGCCGCCCGGCGATCACCGAGACGCCGTGCCCCTTGGCCGCGGTGTAGACGACGGAGCCGGTGTGCCGGTGGGCGCGGGTGGCCTGCCCGGGGCGCAGCAGCTGCAGGTGGGCGGCCATGGTCGGCATCACCGAGCCGCCGGTGACCGGGTTGGTGTACTCCATGACGACGCCGTCGTAGGGCGATCCCTCGGTGGCGCGGGCGAGTTGGCCCAGCGCGTGGTAGCTGGGCTCCCACGGCCAGCCGAGCAGCGGGGAGTACGGGCGGCTCCACTTCTCGACGCCGTACGGGAGCAGGTTGCCGCCGTAGCTCAGCAGCGAGGAGTTCACCACCGGCCCGGGGCGCTGGTACAGCTCGGGGTGGACCTCGTAGAAGTTCGCGTCGAGCATGTTGACCAGCGGGATGTCCAGGCCGTCCTGCCAGATCACCGGGCCGTCCGCGGACTCGTTCCCGTGCTCGTGCCAGGTGTTGTTGGGGGTGATCGCGAAGTCGCGCGGGCCGACCCTGAGCTTCTGCCCGTCCACCACCGTCCAGGCTCCGGTGCCCTCGTGGACGAAGCGCAGCGCGGCGGCCTGGTGGCGGTGCGCGGTCATCGCCTCGCCGGGGCCCATGATCTGCAGGCCGGTGTACAACAGGCCGACGGCGGCGCTGAGTTCGCGTCGGCCGGGGTTGACGAGCATGACCACCCGGCGGCCCGCGTCGTCGGCCTTGACCAGCGGCAGCGCCTTGCGGACCAGCGGGCGCAGGTCCGCGTAGCGCCAGAGCACCGGCACCGACCTGGGCTGCGGGTACCAGGGCTCGATCTCGTTCGCGACCGTCCACAGGGCGCCGGCCTCGTGCTTGGCCAACTCCTCGTAGTAGGAGACGAGTTCCGGGCTGTCGGTGACCCTGGCCCGGCCGATCCGGTCGTCGTCGTAGCCGTCGCCCGGGCTGCCCGGGCGGCCGGGGCCGTTCGGCTCCTCCGGGCCGTCCGGTCGGTCGCGGTCGGTCGTCCCACCTCGGCTGGTCATGCCTGCTCCTCCTCGGGGAGTACCAGCGGCCGCAGCGGGCGGTTGTCCACGTGCAGCCGGAAGACGTCGAAGCGGTTGTAGTGGCCGACGATGTCGTGCATCTGCTTGGGCTGGATGCACCGGGCGAGGTCGATCTCGGCGTAGACGATGCCCTCCTCGTCCACCAACGGCTCGACCACGGCCCGCCCGTCGGGGCCGAAGACGCCCGACAGCGCGCTGCGCGGCCGGGCGAGCAGCTTGCGCACCTCCTGGTCCCCGCCCGCGACGACGTCGACGATCTCGGGCGAGACGGTGGAGCAGGCGACCACGGTGAACAGCTTGCCCTCGAAGCAGTGGGCGGCGGCGCGCAGCGCGATCGCCTCCGCCATGTCGTAGTCCTCGGGGGCCACCGGCAGGGCGATGTAGCTCGCGGCGTGCACGAGTTCGCCCTGGGCCAGCAGGGTGAAGCGGGCCAGGGTGTTGGTGTTCTCCCCGCAGGCGAGGGCGCCGAGCGGGCCGACGGCCGTCCGGTGGACGCGTAGGGAGCTGCCGTCGCCGGGCGTCCAGGTCAGCTTCTCGGCCCAGGTCGGCACCAGCTTGCGGTGCACGCCGAGGAGTTCGCCGTCCGCGCCGATGATCAGCAGGGTGTTGTACAGCACGCCCAGGCTGTGCCGCCCGCGCTCGTTCACGCCGATCACCAGCACCACCCCGGCCTGCCGGGCGGCGGCGCGCAGGGTGTCCACGTACGGGCCGGGCACGTCCACGGAGGCCCGGTAGAGCCGCTCGTACCAGGGCGAGCCCTGCACGGGGTTCATCGTCCAGTTCCAGTACGGGTAGCCGGGGACGAAGACCTCGGGGAAGACCACCAGGGAGGCGCCGTGGCCGGCCGCCTCGTGGATCAGTGCGACGGCCTTGTCCACGGTGGCGGCCGGGTCCAGGTAGACGGGGGCGGCCTGGACGGCCGCGGCGGTGAAGCGGGGCAGGTCCGGCACGGCGTCTCCTCGGGTCCCCCGGGTGGTCGGTCGGTGGGGTGGTGGGGTGGGTGCGGTCGTCGGGTCGGTGTGGCTCGCCGGGTCGGTCCGGCTCCTCGGCTCGGTCCGGCTCACCGGGGTGTCGGTCCGTCGGCGTCGCCGGTCGCTCACCTCGCGGGCCCTTCGGCAGGTGCTTCGGCGGTCCCTGCGGCGGGCCGGTCGGCTGCCGGTACGCCCGGTGGCCAGCGGCGGTGCACCGGCGCCTCCGCCGGGCGCCGCAGGTGCAGCCGGGGCGCGACCCGGTCGGCGCCCGGGCCCGGCGGTCGGCGGCTGCCCGCCGACCACGGGCCGGGCCAGGGCGCGCCCGGCCCGGAGTAGCCCTGCTCGGCGGCCGCGTGCAGGGTCCAGAGCGGGTCGTACAGCTGGGCCCGGCCGACCGCGACGAGGTCCGCCCGCCCGGCCAGCAGGACGGAGTTGGCGTCGTCCGGCCCGGAGATCGCGCCGACCGCGATGGTCGGCAGGCCGGTGGCCGCGCGGACCAGCTCGGCGAACGGGGTCTGGTAGCCGCGCCCGTACGGCGGCCGCTGGTGGGCGACCACCTCGCCGGTGGAGACGTCCACCGCGTCCGCGCCGGCGTCGCCGAGTGCGCGGCAGATCGCGACCGCCTCGGCCTCGGTGGTGCCGCCCGGCGCCCAGTCGCTCGCCGAGATCCGCACCAGCAGCGGCCGCCCGGCCGGCCAGGCCGCCCGGACGGCGGCCAGCACCTCCAGGGGCAGCCGCAGCCGGTGGGCGAGCGGCCCGCCGTAGCGGTCGGTGCGGCGGTTGGTCAGCGGCGACAGGAAGCCGGACACCAGGTGGCCGTGGCCGAACTGCAGCTCCAGCACGTCGAATCCGGCCCGTGCCGCGCGCTCCGCCGAGGCCGCGAACTCCGCGGTGACGGCGGCGAGCCGGTCGGCGCCGGCCGCGCCCGGGGTGGGGGAGGCGGCGTCCCAGGGCAGCGGGGAGGCGGCGATCAGCGGCCAGCCGTCGGCGAGCGGACGGCCGATGCCGTCCGGGCCCGGCACGGCGGTGGCGGCCCGCCGGCCGGCGTGGGTCAGCTGGATGCCGAGCGGTGTGTCGCTCACCGCCCGCACGGCGTGGACGAGTTCGCGCCAGGCCGTCTCCTGCCGGTCGTTCCAGAGGCCGGGGCAGTGGTCGGTGGCGCGGCCCTCGGGGCTGACGGCGGTCATCCCGGCGAGGACGAGTCCGGCGCCGCCGAGGGCCTGCGCGGTCAGCTGGGCCCGGTCGAAGGCACTGGGCAGGGTGTCGGCGGAGGTGAAGGTCGCGAGCGGGGGCACCACGACGCGGTTGCGCAGCTCCAGCGCGCCCAGTTTCAGCGGCCGGAACATCGGCGGGGTGCCGGGCCCGCCGTCGCTCCCGCCGTTTCCGCCGGTTCCGCCGGTCCCGGTCCGGGTCGCGCCCCCGCCGGTCCCGCCCTCGCCGCCGCTCCCGAACGCGGCGTCCACCGCGTCGACGAACCCGGGGTCGCGGGAGCGCAGGTTCCCGTACGTGACCCGGCGGCTGCGGGTGAGCAGGTTGAAGGCGAACCGGTCCGGGTCCTGCCCGGTGCGCCGCTCCACCGTCTCGAACCACTCCAGGCTCGCCTGCGCGGCCCGCTGGGTGGACTCCACCACCGGCCGGCGCTCCGCCTCGTAGGCGGCCAGCGCGGCCTCCACGGTGGGCTGTTCGTGCAGGCTCGCGGCGAGCGCGAGGGCGTCCTCCAGGGCCAGTTTGGTGCCCGACCCGATCGAGAAGTGCGCGGAGTGCGCGGCGTCGCCGAGCAGGACGACGTTCCGGTGCCGCCAGCGCGCGTTGCGCACGGTGGTGAAGCGGATCCAGCGCGAGGCGTTCGGGATCAGCCGGTGGCCGTCCAGGTGCCCGGCGAACAGCTCCGCGCAGCGCCGCACGCTCGCCAGGTCGCTCTCGCCGCGGGCCGGCTCCCGTGCGGCGAGGGCGTCGAAGCCGGCCCGGTGCCAGGTGTCCTCGGCGGCCTCCACGATGAAGGTCGAGCGCCGCTCGCCGTACGGGTAGGCGTGCACCTGCAGGGGGCCGAAGTCGAACTGCTCGACGATGAAGGTGAAGGCCTCGAAGACCCGGTCGGTGGCGAGCCAGATGTAGCGGCAGTGCCGTTGGTCCAGCTCGGGGCGGAAGGCCTCGGCGTGGGCCGCCCTGGTGGCCGAGTTGATGCCGTCGGCGGCGACCACCAGGTCGTACCCGGCGGCGAGTTCGCCGACCGGCGGCGCGGGCGTGCGGTAGCGCACGTCCACCGCGAGGCGTTCGCAGCGCCGCTGCAGGATCGCGCGCAGCCGGTTGCGGTCGAGCGCCGCGAAGCCGTGCCCGCCGCAGGTGCGGACCTGGCCCGCGTAGCGCACGTCGATGTCGCTCCAGCGGGCGAACTCGGCGCCGATCGCGGCGAACACCTCCGGGTCGGCCTGCGCGATGCCGTCCAGCGTCTCGTCGGAGAAGACCACGCCGAAGCCGGACTCGTCCTCCCGGCCGTCCCGCTCGAACACCGTGATCTCGCGGTCGGGCGCCAGGTGCTTGGCCAGCGCGGCGAAGTACAGACCGCCCGGGCCGGCGCCGATCACCGCGATGCGACGGGCCCCGGCGCCCCCGGCGGGGCCGTCCGGTTCGCTGCGCCGGACCGCCGAGGTGCGGGCGCCCGGTGCGCCGGGCCCGTTCACGCCACCACCTCCGGCTGCTGCGCCCCGGACTCGGTCAGCGCCCGTCGGACCGGCTCCGGCCAAGGCGCCGCGCCCTTGGCGTGCGGCGCGGCGTGCACCACCGACATCCGGCCGGACGCGGCCAGCCCCTGCGGGCCGTGCACCTCGAAGGCGTAGTGCAGCGAGGAGCCGCCGACCCGGACCACCCGCAGCTCGGTGCGGACCAGGTCGCCGAACCAGAGCCGTTCGCGGTAGTCGGCCTCGAAGTGCACCCGGGGGATCCGGCCGAACAGCTCGGCCAGGCCCAGCCGGCGCAGCAGTGCGGCCTCGGCCGCCTCGGCCCAGCGCTGCACGGCGGAGAAGTGGTAGTGCCCGGCGGCGTCGGTGTCGGACCACTCCACCCGGCGCTCGACGGCCACGCTGGCCGGGGCGGTCGCCGCCCGCCTGCGCAGCTCGGCGCGGTGCAGCTTGCCGGTCGCGGTGCGCGGCAGCTCGGTGACGAACTCGACCGCGCGCGGGTACTTGTACGGGGCGATGGTGCGTTTGACGTGCTCCTGGAGCGCGCGCACCGTCTCCGGCCCGGCGGCGGCGCCCTCGCCGAGCACCACGTAGGCCTTGACCACCGTGCCGCGCAGGTCGTCGGGCGCCCCGACCACCGCGCAGTCGGCGACGTCGGGGTGGCCGGCGAGGGCCTGTTCCACCTCGGGGCCGGCGATGTTGTAGCCCGCGGAGACGATCATGTCGTCGTTGCGCGCCTGGTACCAGTAGTAGCCGTCCGGGTCGCGGACGTAGGTGTCACCGGTGAGGTTCCAGCCGTCCCGGACGTAGCCGCGCTGGCGTTCGTCGTCCAGGTAGCGGCAGCCGGTCGGCCCCTTGACGGCGAGCAGTCCGGGCACGCCGTCCGGCACCGGTCGGCCCTGGTCGTCGAGGACGGCGGCCCGGTAGCCCGGCACGGGGCGGCCGGTGGCGCCGGGGCGGATGTCGCCGTCGGCGGCCGAGATGAACACGTGCAGCAGCTCGGTGGCGCCGATGCCGTCGATCAGCCGCTGCCCGGTGGCCGCCAGGAAGGCCTGCCAGAGGGGGGCGGGCAGGTGCTCGCCCGCCGAGACGCAGCGCCGGACGCCGGAGAGCCGGTCGGCGAGGCCGGCGGCCAGGATCGCCCGGTAGGCGGTGGGCGCGGTGAACAGCACGCTCACCCCGTGCCGCCGGACCTGTTCGGCGAGCTGCTCGGGCGTGGCCTGCTCCAGCAGCAGGGTGGCGGCGCCGGCCCGCAGCGGGAACACCACCAGGCCGCCGAGGCCGAAGGTGAAGGCGAGCGGCGGGGTGCCGCCGAACAGGTCGTCGGGGGTGGGCCGGAGCAGGTGGCGGGAGAAGGTGTCGGCGTTGGCCAGCACGTCGCGGTGGAAGTGCAGGGTGGCCTTGGGGCGGCCGGTGGTCCCGGAGGTGAAGGCGATCAGGGCGACGTCGTCGGCGGCGGTCGGGACGGCCTCGAACCCGCCGTCGGTGGCGGCGCAGCGGGCGGTGAGGTCCTCCGGGCCGGGACCGCCGAAGGCGAGCACCCGCAGGCCGGGGGTCTCGGCGCGGGTGAGGTCGTCGAGGTAGCGGTGGTCGCACAGGGCGAGGAGGGGGCGGGCGACCCGGTGGAGCTCGGTGAGCTCGGCGGCCCGCAGTAGCGGCATGGTGCTGACCACCACTCCGCCGGCCTTCAGGACACCCAGCCAACAGGCCACCAGCCAGGGGGTGTTGGGGCCGCGCAGCAGGACCCGGTTGCCGGTGGCCAGGCCGAGTTCCTCGGTCAGCAACCGGGCCACCCGGTCGGCGTGGTCGCGCAGTTCGCCGTAGGTCCACTGGCCGGTGGGGGTGAGCAGGCAGCGGCGGTCGGGGCCGAACCGGGTGATCGTCTCGTCGAGCAGCGCCCGGGCGCAGTTCAACCGGTCGGGGTAGGCCAACTCCGGTAGTTCGAAGAGGAGTTCAGGCCACTGGTCAAGGGGTGGGAGATGGTCGCGACAGAACGTGTCCACATGCGCTGAGGGGGAGAGCTCCATGGGCGGGCACCTCATCGTGCGAGCGGGAGTGAGGCCAGTATGGTGCTTCGGTGACGCCAGTCAAGAGAGCGATACATGCATTCGGGGGAGCAGGCACCGCCCGGGCGCGGGGCGGCCGGCCCGGGCGGGGTGGTCCGGCGGGGTGGTCCGGGCGGGCCGGTGCGCCGCCCGGGGGAGGCGCGGGCGGCGGGGGTGCCGGAGGTCCGCGGCGGGGCACGGCAGGGCGCGCGGGAACGGCGGCGGACGGGCCCGCACCCGGCGGCCGTGCGAGTCGGGGCGGGGGAGGGGTGCGGCAGGGGTGCGGGAGGGAGCGGCGGGGTGCGGCCGGAGGTCCGCGGCCGTCGCCGGGGCGGTCACGCCCGGCGCGCGTCCGTCAGGCGTCCGTCAGGCGCCCGTCAGGCGGGTCCGAGGGCCGCCCGGGCACGGTCGGCGAGCAGACCGGCGAACAGGGTCAGGGCGGGTGCGGCGGTGCTCCCGGGGCCCGGGTCGCGGACGTCGAGCAGGGCCGAGCCCACCCGCACCAGGACGTCCGTGCCCTGGGTGTCGTCCGTCCGGGCGGCGCTCTGGTCGCCGATCGGGGGCAGCGGGAGGACGGAGGCGCCGTCGCCGCCGATCCGGGCGAGCGCCAGGTCGAAGGCCCGCCCGGCGGTCTCCGGCGAGGCGAAGGTGACCACGGTGAACTGCGCGCTGTGCGTTCCGGAGGACGCGAAGGTCACGGTGGCGTAGGCGAGTTGCCGGTCGCAGGCGTCCGGGACGAGGCACGGCGCGTCCGCGCCCGGGCCGGCTCCCGAGGTGGGGCCGCTGCGCACCTGCCAGCCGCCGGGCATGGCGCTCAGGTCGGGCAGGACGGCGCGGACCTGGGCGGGGTCGCGCAGCGTACGCCCGGCGTGGGCCAGGTCCGGCCCGTTGGGCTGCAGCAGCGGGCGCGAGCCGAGGTTGATCCCGACGGCCACCAGCGCGGCGACCACCACCAGCGACAGGGTCACCAGCACGGGGACGGCGCCGAGCCGGGCGGCCCGCGCCGTGGACCCGGCGACCGCCGGGTCCACCCGCAGGTGCACGGTCGGCTCCTCGGGGGGCTTGCCCAGCTCGGTGGTGGCCAGGTACCGGGCGAACGCCGGGTCCGCGGCGAGCAGGTCGCCGACGGCGGCGGTGAGCCCGGAGCGCGCCCGGGCGTCCCCGGGGTTCGCCTCGATCGCGGCGACGGCCCGGGCGCCCTCCGCCGAGGCCCGCAGGCGCGTCCGCACCAGATCCGCCACCGCCCGGCCAGGGCCGCCGGCCACTCCCTCGGCGGCCCGCACCAGCCCCCCGACCACGGCCGGCAGGAGCTCCTGGCCGTCCCCCATGGCAACCCCCTAGCCGCAACGAGTCGTCGCCGCCCGGCGGCGCGCCTCGCCGCCCGCCGCCGGGGCCTTCCGTCAACGATCCCGGACGCGGGGCCGGTTCGTCCCCCGGAAGACGGAACGGAGACGCAACCGCAACCGCCCGCGGACCGTGCCGGGAGCGGAGTGGCCGGTGTGGCCGGAGGGGGTGCCGCCCCGGGCCGGCCCGCCCTCCGCGGCTCAGGCCGGTGGGGCCGCCGCGGCGGACGGCGGTGCGGCGGACGGCGGTGCGGGGGGTGTCACGGGCATCGACATGTAGACCGCGCGCCGGCCGTAGCAGGCCGGCACCGCCACCTCCCGGTGGGCGCGGTAGCCGAGCAGCCGCAGCAGGATGTCGGCGCCCCGGACGGCGACCATCGAGATCTCCTCGAAGCCCTGCGCGCGGGCCTGCTCCCGGAAGTGGCGCATGAAGCGCAGGGCGACGTCCCGGCCGCGCAGCTCCTCGTCGATCACCAGGTCGTGCACGTGCAGGTTGGCGGACGCGTACCGCTGCTCCTCGGGCCTGGTGAGGTCCGGGCAGCGCAGCGGCGGGTAGGGCAGGCTCAGCAGGTAGCCGCGGACGGCGCCGTGCAGCTCCAGCACGAAGCAGGTGCCGGGCGAGCTGCGCCCGCGCGACTCCAGGGCCTCCCGGCCCTCGGAGAGCCCGTCGGCCGCGTAGGCGGCGTGTTCGAGGGCCACCACGGTGTCCCAGTCCGCCTCGGCGAGCAGCCGGAAGCGCAGGTCCTCGCTCACCTGGCCGGCACCTCCGAGGGGGTGAGGCGTTCGGCGCGGGCGGCGTCCACCAGGGCGGACCAGGCCTCGATCAGCCGGGCGAAGTCCTCGGCGTCGGCCTGCGCCTCGTCGAGCAGCCGGGCTCGCCGGGGCGCCAGGTGGTCGGCGAACTCGGCGTACTTGCCGCCCAGGCGCCGGTATGAGCGGTCGACGACGTCCAGCCGGCGGACGTTCTCGGCGCGGTCCCAGGCGGCGCTGCGCCGCACCGAGTCGAGCACCGGGGCGATGCGCACCGCGTGCCGCTCGTCGAGCAGGTCGCCGCCGACCGCCATCATCTCGCCGTACACGGGGTGCAGGTAGAGCATCGAGAGCAGGAACTTGACGAAGCGCAGCTGGTAGGCGGTGAAGCCGGGGCCGGTGCGCCGCTCCGGGGTGTAGTGGTTGACGATGTGCCGGTTGTGGACGACGCCCGGCAGGCCGGAGTCGAGGACGACGTGCAGCAGGAAGTAGTCGCTGCCGATGGTCTCGGTGGCCGGCGGGAGCGGCAGCCGCTCGTAGACCCGGTGGTCCAGGCCGAGGTTGCACATGTCCACCCGCCAGATGTCGGGGGCGCCGAGGACGGACTCGTCGGTGCGGAACGGCTCGGTGCCGCCGCCGGTGAACGAGGCCTCGACCAGCTCGCGCTTCTCCTCCTCCGTCCACACCGGCGGCGCCCACAGGCCGACGACCTCGTGGTAGACGGCCGGGTCGAGGTCGCGGATCTCGCCGACGTCGACGGAGAGTTCGCCGATGAAGGAGGCGCCGACGAGGGAGACGGGCTTGTCCGCGTCGGCGGGGTCGAGCTCGCTGACGGTGACGTCGGCGGCGGCGTCGCCGGCCCGGCGGCCGAGCGAGAGCAGTTCGTGGTGGATCGGGAACACCTTGCGCCCGTCGAGGAGTTGGTACTCGCTGTCGGAGTCTCGACGGTGCACGGAGGTGCAGCCGAGGGCGGCGGCGACCAGGAACACCCGGTTGGTGCAGGCGCCGTAGGAGACGCCGTCGGGGAGCATCAGGTCGAGCAGCCGGTCGGGGTCGGTGGCGCCGGAGCGCCTGCTCACCCGCCGGAGGAAGTCCCGCTGCCGGTCCTCTCCGAGGTGGTGCACGACGACCCCGGGGGTGGCGGCCAGCGCGCCGACGGCGCCCGCGTTCTCCGCGAAGCCCGCGGGGCCGGCGGTGTCGAGGACCAGCAGGTGGACCTCGGCGTCGAAGTGCTCGACGGCGTGCGCCGCCTCCTCGGCGAGTGCCGCGATGGTGGCGGCGCAGGCCCGGTTGGTGGGCAGGGCGAGGCAGACTCGTCTCATGGCGGGCTTCTCCGTTGGTCGTCAGGGTCGTTGCCGCGGCGGCGGGGTGGGTGCGCCGGTGGTCGTCGCAGGCGCCGCCGGACGGCTTCCGTCCTGCTGCCCGACTCGCCCTGGCGGCAGGCGAGTTCGCGAGGCCCCCGCGCGTCGGGCGTCGGGGTGCCACCCCGGTCCGTCCGGTCTGCGGACTACCGTGGACTAGACCACTTTTGATGTCAACGATTGACAGGGCGGGTCGGGTGGAGGTGCAATGCGCGCCCTCCCGGGCGCTCCCCGCCGCCCCGGCCGGGCCCGTGCGGGCACGGCGCGGTGCGGGTCCGGCGGCGCCTCCGTGCGGGCGCCCGGTTCGCACGGGAGCGCGAATACCCGTCACCGGGTCGAACGGCCGCGCGGGCCCGGGCGGTTCACGGCCGCGGATTCGGCCATCGGGGTCAATCCGGAGCGGGGACCTGCCGATACCGGCAACGACGTCCCTACGCCGTCCGGAGGAGACCGCATGCCCGACCTGTGGCTGCCCGGTGCCGAGATCCACGACCTCGGCGACCACGCGCCGACCGACCAGCAGTACCCCCCGAAGGCCATCGCCCACATCACCTGGGACCGCAACGCCACCGCCGCGGCCCCGCAGGACTGGTGCACCTTCGAAGACCTCGTCGGCTACTTCACCGGCGCCGGCGCCGGAAACGCCCCGCACCTGGTCTGGGACCCCTTCAGCGGGCGGACGGCCCAGCTGTTCCCGGCCGACTCCCGCTCGAAGAGCCTGCTCAGCCCGCCGGAGAGCCCGACCCGCACCAACCGCGCCGGCCGGGTCGTCATCCAGATCGAGGCGGTGTTCTTCCCGTACTGCCGCTACCGGGGCGCCGTCTACCCGCGGCTGGTCGACACCCCGTGCGCCGGCTGGGACCGGCTGCACGCCTGGATCGGCTCGTGGGGCGTGCCCGACACCTGGCCGATGGGCCGGCCGACCGACTTCACCGACCACCGCGACGAGCAGGTGTGGGAGACCCGCGGGGGGTGGTACGCCCACGCGCACGTGCCGTTCAACGACCACAGCGACCCCGGCTCCTGGCCCGACCTCACGGCGGGCTCGGGATCCCCGGGCTCCCCGCCCTCGCAGCAGCACCCGGCTCCCCCGGACGAGCCGGCCCCGCCCCGCTACCAGGTCAGCATCAACGGGCTGCCCTACGGCTACGGCGCCGAGGGCTACCAGGTCACCGCCGTCGGCCGGGCGCTCGTCGCCCAGGGCTCCGGCTCCCACTACCGCTCCGGGCCCGGCCCGAACTGGACGGACGCGGACACCGAGAACTACGCGGACTACCAGCGGAGCCTCGGCTACAGCGGGCAGGCCGCGGACGGCGTCCCGGGGGAGGGCTCGCTGCGGCGGCTGCTCGGCTACCTGCCCGGGCCCCGGTCGGTGTCGCTGGCGCACGTCGTCGCGGCCGCCCGGACCGATCCCGGCGCCGAGCAGGGGCACCGCAGTTACGGGGCCGAGGCGGCGATCGTCGAGCAGGCCCTGGCGGACGAGGGGCTGCTCGAACAGCGCTGGGTGGACGGCTCGTTCGGGAGTCGGACGGTCGCCGCCTATGCCGGGTGGCAGCGGCGCTGCGGGTACGCGGACGCGGACGCGGACGGGATCCCGGGGCGGGACTCGCTGCGCCGCCTGGGATCGGCGCGGGGGTTCGGCGTGACGGACTGACGGGGTGGGCGGGGTGGCCGGGGTGGCCGGGGTGGTCCCGGGTCGCGGCTTTCCGCGACCCCGGCTTCCCGGTTCCCCGGCTTTGGGGTTCCCCGGCTTCCGGGTACGGCCGGGGGAGGTCGCCGGGTACCTCGGAGGGAGGGGTGCGGGTGCTTTCGGGCCGGGTCGGGTACTCGCTCGGGAGTAGTCGGGGTTACTTCCGGTGGCAGATGCCCGATGAGGGGCGGAGCGGAGAGTCTGGGCCCGTCCTCGCCGCACGGCGGTGATGCCGCCGCGGCCCGGCCGCGGCCCCGACCCGAAGGAGGCACCCGTGCGCCCGTCCACCGCACCGGCCGCGGAGCCGAGTCCCGCCCGCCCCGCCCGACGGCGGCCGCCCGGCGGCACGCTGCCGCCCAGGGCGCGCAAGAGCCTGGTCGTCGTACACGTCGTCGCCTCGGTGAGCTGGCTGGCCCTGATGCTCTGCCTGCTCACCCTGGCGGTGACGGCGCTGGCCACGGAGGACGCCGACCGGTTGCGGTCGGCGTACCGGGCGATGGGGATGCTCGGCGACGCGCTGATCCTCCCGCTGAGCCTGGCCACCCTGGTCAGCGGGGTGGTGCTGGGGCTCGGCACCTCCTGGGGGCTTTTCCGCTACTACTGGGTGAGCGCGAAGTTCTGGCTGACCCTCGCGGCGGCAGCCGCCTCGCTGATCGCCCTCAGCGCCCGGCTGCACGACGCCGTGCGCGTGGTGAACGCACACCCGACCGGCCCGATCTCGGCGGCGGACCTCGGGTTCGTCCGTCTCAACACGGTGATCGTCCCGTCCGTCGCGCTGGCGCTCTACCTCTTCGCGGTGGTGCTCTCCGTGTTCAAGCCCTGGGGCCGTCGGCGGCCGGGCAGTCGGCGTGGGCGCATACCCGGCGCCCGCGGGTGACGCCGGTCCGCCGGGGAATGCCGGCGCTCGGCGGCGGTGTTCTCCACGGACGTGACCAGCGCACCAGGGACCAGGGCACCCGCGACGGGCGGACCAGCGGCCGACGCGGGCGCGACGCCCGCGATCCGGCTCTCCGTGCTCGACCGGTCCCGGACGAGACAGGGCGAGGAGCCGGCGCAGGCGCTGCGGGACACGGTGGCCTTCGCCCAGGAGGCGGAGCAGCTGGGCTACCACCGGTTCTGGGTCTCCGAGCACCACGGCGTGCCCGGAGTGGCCGGGTCCGCGCCGACGGTGCTCGCCGCGGCGGTGGCGGCGGCCACCACCCGGATCCGGGTCGGCACGGGCGGAGTGATGCTGCCCAACCACCGGCCGATGGTGGTGGCCGAACAGTTCGGCGTGCTGGCCTCGCTCTTCCCGGGCCGGATCGACATGGGCCTCGGCCGGTCGGTCGGGTTCACCGACGGAGTGCGCCGGGCCCTGGGCCGGGAGAAGGACGCAGCGGACGACTTCGGGGCCCAACTGGTCGAGCTGCTCGGCTACTTCGACGGCTCGCAGCAGGTGCACCGCGGCGTCCACGCCCGGCCGGCCGAGGGCCTACGGGTGCCGGCCTTCGTCCTGGCCACCGGCGCCGGCGCCGACCTGGCCGCCGACGCCGGGCTGCCGCTGGTCGTCGCCGCCACGCGAGGGGAGGAGCGGATGCCCGCGGCGATCGACCGGTACCGCGCCGGGTTCCGTCCCTCGGCGCAGGCGGCGCAGCCCTACGTGGTGATCGCGGGCACGGTCGCCGTCGCCGGGACGGCGGAGAGCGCGCGGGAGCTGCTGATCCCGGAGGCCTGGGCCGGTGCGTACTCCCGCACCCACGGCGAGTTCCCGCCGCTGGCCCCGGCCGCCGAGATCGCGGCCCTGTCGATGGGAGCGCGCGAGCGCGCCGCCTACGAGCAGTCGCTGAAGGGGCACATCGCGGGCACCCCGGAGCAGGCCGCCGCCGAACTCGCCGCCCTGATGGCGCGCAGCGGCGCGGACGAGTTCCTGGTGACCACCAGTACCTACGACCGCGCCGCACTGCTCGACTCCTACCGGCTGCTCGCCCGGGCGGTCGGCCAGCCGGTCGGGCAGGGTGTCGGCCAGCCGGTCGGCCAGTCGGCCGCGCAGGGCGTCGCTACCCGGGCCGCCGGTCGGGAGGCGGCGGGGCCGGAGGACGTCGACCGGACGGTCGCTCAGGCGGTCGGTCGGGCCTGACTGCTCCGGGCCGCTCCGGGACGCACCGCCGACCCCCTCCGCCGCTCCTCCGCCCGCATGTCCAGCTCGCTTCAGGCCGCCCCGCCCGGTTTCCGAGCAGGGCCGATGACCTGCTAGTGTTCTTCCCGTCGAGAGGAAACGATCTCTCGAGCAGGCGTCAGCGGTGCTACCAGAGCACGTCCTACTTTCAGTAGGGAGAGTCCGTGCAACCCGGGCCTGGCGCTCCACCCGAAGGGGCCCGTTCCGTCCAACGGAACGGGCCCCTTCGTCATGTCCGGGGGCCGGCGGGGCCCGTTCGCCCTTCACCCGACGTCCGATCGCCACCCGTTCGGCGCCCGTTCGCGGCCCGTTCGCGGTGCCGGTCTCGGCCGGGCCCCTTTATCGCATTTCGGTGGCCGAAACCCTGTTGCTCAGCCGGTTATCAGCCAAGGTCCCGTTCCTGGTGGCCGGTGGGCGACGGCGGGTGGCAACGTCAGGGCCAGCCGGTTCTACTGTCACGGGCTGGTGACGCACCGTCATACCTTGGCTGGAAGTAACTGCCAATGATGTGAATATGCCATTGGAATGTTCGTCATATGCAATCCGGCAGTAGCCTTCCGTGTCGAACCCGCCACTGCTGGTGGCGAATCCGGCCGAGTCGCGCTGCGCCCGGCCGCCCAGACCCCCGCGAAGGAGCCGGTGTGCCGGGTATCGACGAATGCCTCGCCGGAGCGATGGCGATCACCGGAGCCCGCTCCGCGAGTCTGGTCGACTGGAGCAGCGGACTTGCGCTCGGCGGTCTCGGCGAATGCCCGGCCGGCGACCACGAGACCGCCGCCGCCGAGGCAACCGACCTGGTGCGGGCGACGGTTGAGAGTCAGACCTTCACCGGGGCGGAGGAGCGGCGGTCGCCGCTCCAGGACATCATCGTCACTGCCGGTCGCAGTTACCACCTGATCTGCTTCATCGACACCGTCTTCGACAGCCGTCTCGTCCTCCACCTCTGGCTGGACCGGGCGGAGGGCAACCTCGCGGCCGCCCGCTACCGCCTCCAGGGCCTCGCCGAGGAGCTGGTGCTCGGGTGAGCCCGACACCCACGAGGGCCGGCGGCTTCCGGCCGGCACACCGGGCGCACGTCCCCCGGCAGCGGCACGTCCCCGGGCACCAGCAGCCCGCCGGGCACGGGCACCCCGCCGGGCGCCGGCAGACTCCCGGGCGGTGGTCCGCATGAACGCCGCACCCACCACCGATCCCGCCACCGGTTCCACCGCCGGTTCCACCGCCGCACCCGCAGCACCCGAACCCGTGCCCGCCGCGAGGCCCGGCACGACCTCCACCACGCCCGCCGCGACGCCGATCGCGGAGCCCGTCACCCTCCCGCCGTCCGCCCCGCCGCAGACCCCGGGCGAGGCCCTCGGCCTGCTCGCCACCCGCCGAGCCACCGGCGCACTGCACGGCCCGCTCGGCAGTCTGCACCTCGTGGACGGCCGGGTGACCCACGCCGACTCACCCCGGGCCCCGGGGCTGGCCGACCTGCTCACCGGCTGCGGCCGGATCGCGCCCGCGGACTGGGCGGAGCTGCTCCGCGCCCACGGTCCGCACGCCCGGGTCGGCGAGGCGATGGTCGACCGTGGCCTGATCGGCCGCGGGGAGCTCGAACTCGGCCACCTCGGCACGCTCTTCGACGCCGCCTTCTTCGTCCTCGCCGACCAGGCCGGTGGCACCTGGCGGTTCGAGCACGAGGCGCGGCACTGGCTCGGCCCGGTGGCGGAGGTCGACGCCGACCGGCTGCGCCGCGAGGTCGACCGCCGGAGCGGGCTGCTGGAACAGATCTGGCCCTGGGGGCGGCTGGACACCGCCCCCGTCCGGCCCGCCGTAGCGGGCTTCCACGCCCACCGGCGCCCGCCCGGTCGCCGCCAGCGCGAGCTGCTCGACCACGCCGACGGCCGAAGAACCCCGGCGGACCTGGCCCGACTGCTCGGCAGGTCAGGCTTCGGCGTGACGGCGGACGTCCGCCGACTGGCCGCCGCGGGACTGCTCGACGCCGGCCTGCTCGACGTCCCGCGGCACGCGGCGCCGAGGGCCGCGCCACCCGGGGCGCCCGGGGTGCCGCTCGCCGCCCCACTCGGGGTACGGGCCGGTGTCGCACCCGCCGCCCCAGCCGTGTTCCCGCCCGCACCCTCCCAGGCCGGACCGCTCGCGCCACCGCTCGCTTCACCACCGCTCGCTTCACCGCCCCTGGCTTCGCCACCCGCTCCACCGCTCGCCGCACCACTCGCTCCACCGCTCGCCGCACCACTCGCTCCACCGCCCGTCGGGGCGCCGACCGTGCCGCCCCTCCCGGCACCCGAGGCGCCATCACCGCCGCGCCGGTCCGGAGGCCTGCACCGCAGGGTTCCCGGCGCCACCCTCACCGGCGTCGGCATCCTCCCCGGTGCCACGCCCCCCGGGTCCGTGGCGGCCGACCGTCCCGCCCACCCGCCGACAACGGCAGCGGCCCACCCGCTGACCGTCCCCGACCCGGACATCGCGCTGCTGACCCGGGTCCGAACCCTTCTGGAGGCCCGACTTTGAACGACGCTCCGCCCGCGACCCCGCCGTCCCGGCCATGAGGCGGGCGCTCAAGCAGCGTGTCGGAAGGAGACAACTGATCGCCTTGGAGACCGAGCTGCTCGCCGAACTCCGCGCCGTCAAGCATCGCGTCCCGCACCTCGCGGGAGGCCTGGTCGCCAGCGTGGACGGTCTGCTGGTCGCGCACGACACCCACGGAACGGAACCCACCGGCCTGGCCGCGATGACCGCGGCCTCGCTGTCACTGGCCCAACGGCTCGCCGACAGCACCGGCCAGGGCGACTTCCGCGAGTCGCTGGTGCGCGGGGAGCACGGCTACGTCGCCACCTACGCGGCCGGTGGCAGCTGCGTCCTGACCCTCCTGGCGCACCCGGACGTCAACGTCGGCCGGTTGCACCTGGAGGCGCGCCGTTCCGCCCAGCGGATCGCCGGACTGCTCAACGAGGCCCTCCTGCCGAAGGACCCCCGCGAGCCCGGCTGAACGGCGGATCCGGTCCGGCCGGGGCCGTCCGGACCCTGGCCCGCCCTGAGACCCACCCCGAGAACCGTCAGAGAACCGAACCACCGAGAACCACCCGACGACCGAGAACCACCCAACCACCGAACGGGAGTACCCAGATGACCGACGCAGCAGGCGCCCTCAAGCAGGCCATGACCGCCATCGAAGGCGCCATCGGCGCCGCCCTCGTCGACTACAACAGCGGCATGGCGCTCGCGACCCTCGACGGCCCCGGCGGGCTGGACCTCAACGTGGCCGCCGCCGGGAACACCGACGTGGTGCGCGCCAAGATGCGCACGATGGACATGCTCGGACTGGGCGGAGACGGGATCGAGGACATCCTGATCACGCTCAGTACCCAGTACCACCTGATCCGCCCGCTCACCGGACGTACCGGCAAGGGCCTCTTCCTCTACCTCGCCCTGGACAAGGGGCGCGCCAACCTCGCGATGGCCCGCCACCAGCTCACCAAGGTCGAGGCCGATCTGGAGGTCTGACGACCGCCCACCGGATCGTCCGGACGCCCACCGGATCGTCCGGACGCCGACCGGGCCTCGGGACGGCGACCGGATCGCCCGGACGGGAACAGGACCACCCGGTCCCGGCCGGGACCGGTCCGGTCCCGGCGACGCCCGGCGGCGGCTCAGGCCCCGCCGGGCGCGGTCCAGCTGACCTCGCCGCCCGGCAGCCCCGCGCACACCGAGCCGTCGGCGGTCACCACGCTCCACGGCGCGAGCCGCGCGTGCGGCGGGACGGACAGCGCGCCGCCCTCCGCGAAGCCCAGTTCCAGCCCGCCGGCCAGCGTGATCGCGGCGCTCTCGACGGTCCGCCCGACGAGCGCCAGCAGGGGTGGGGTCGGGCGGAAGGTCAGCGCCGGGAAGAAGTGCTCGACCTCCGCGGGGGCGGCGAAGGACGGCGCCGCGAAGCGGAACTCGTGCGCCACCCGGACGGACACCCGCCCGTCGAAGGCGAGGTCCAGTCGGACGCCGCCGCTGACCGACTCCACCCGGCGGCCGGCCAGCACCTCCGTGATCGCGTTCTGCATGCCCCCAGTGTGGCCCACCGGCCCGGCGCCTGTCCGCCCGTGCCCACAGCTCCGCCGTCGACGTGCCCGCCGGACCGGAATCCGGGGGCCCCGGGCCCCGGACTCGGGGGATCCGAACCGGAACCCGTGAGCCCCCGGGGCGGCCCGACTACCCGGTCGGCTGCCCGCGGACCAGCTCGACGGGCCCGCCCGCCCGTTCCCTGGCCGCGAGCGAGGCGGCCGTACGGGCCCAGGAGTGCTCGTTCAGCAGGGCCCTCGCCTCAGCCGGGTCGCAGAGCCGCCACTCCACCAGCTCCTCCTCCTGCAACGCGATCGAGTCGAGCATCCGCTCCGTCACCACGCCGCCGTCGAACACGTACACCAGTACGGCGGTGTCCCGCCCGCTCGCCGGGCCGGCCAGGGCGTCGGCGGCCGCCCCCGGTTGCCAGTCGACCGCCAGCAGCCGGCCCGGCTCGACCTCCCAGCCCAGCTCCTCGAGGATCTCGCGCCGCGCCGCGGCCCGCGGCATCTCCCGGGCGGCCTCGACCCCGCCGCCGGGCAGCGTCCAGTACTCCTCCCGGCCCCGCGGTCCGTCCCACGGCCGCAGGCGGACCAGCAGCACCCGGCCGGAGCCGTCGGTGAACAGCGCACGCGCCTTGGCCCGGATCCGCGGACGGGTGGCGATGTAGGTGTCCCGGTCCATCGGCGGCTGGGACGACAGGGACGGCTGGGACGACTGGGACGGCCCCGGCGGCGCCGCCAGTGCGGGCGCCGCGGCGAGCCCGGTGTAGGCGGGCGGCGGTTCGTCCGCCGGCAGGTGGTCGAGGGTGTGCCCGACCGGCCTGCTGTCCTCCAGCTCCAGCGGACCGGCCGACCGGCGCACCCGCAGGCAGGCCGTCACCCGCCGGGACAGCCGCGGCGGCAGTGCGTGGACCACCTGCTCCGGGGCCAGCCAGGCCCAGCCGCCGACCTCCGCCGCATCCGGCGTGAAGGCCGCGGCCTGTTCGGGGGTGAGGGGATCCGCCCAGTACAGGTAGGCCGCGATCGGGGGCCGGGAGTCGTCGAGCGTCCAGTCCACGCAGGCCAGGGGCCCGAGCCGGGGGGTGAAGCCCAGTTCCTCCACCACCTCGCGCACCGCGGTCTCCCGCGGCGAACGGTCCTGCGGCTCCCACCCGCCGCCCGGGATCGCCACCGGGTGCCTCCGGTCGTAGGGCAGGCGCACCACCAGCACCCGCCCCTGGTCGTCCGGGAACAGTACTCCCGCCGCTGCCAGCAACTCCCGCGCGCTCCCCGGTGACGCCTCCACCAGCGCTCCCTCCGCCTCGCCCGATCCGTACCGCCGTGTCCTTGCGACGACTCCCACCGGTACCCGCGCGGTTCCCGCCCCACACCCCTGCTGATCACTCGTCAGTGTCCGGCGCGGCCGGCCCGATCCGCCCGATCCACGAGAGCCACCCGTCCACACGACCGCGGGTCCGTCCGGGGCCGTCGGACCGGTGAGGCCGCCGGAGCCCCCGGGCGTCACCCCAGGGAGGCCAGCGCCTGGGCGGTCGCCCGGGCCATCTGCTCGTCGTGCCGTCCGCTCGTGCCCCGCAGCCGGGCGGCGCCCTCGACGGCGGCGAGGGCGAGCAGACCCGGCAGGAGGTCGGCGCTGCGGGCGGCGACCCAGCGGGTGCCCCGGGTGGCCATCCACCAGAGGTCCGCGGCACGGCCGGGCGGAGGTTCGGCGGGAGCGGTGGCGGGCGGGGGCCCGAGCGGGCGTCCGAGGGAGGCCAGCCGGGCGTGGAAGCGGTGGGCGATGAGGTGGTGGCCCTCGGCGCTGGGGTGCAGCCGGTCGGCGCTCAGCAGGTGGCGCCGAGCGCACCAGGGCAGGTCGGCGAGGTGCAGGTGGACCGCCCGGTGACGCGCGGACAGGGCGTGCACCACGGTGTTGACGGCCTGCATCCGCCGCGCCAGTGGTCGGGCGAGCGGCGCGGGCAGCCGGAGCAGGGTGCCCGGGTCGGGCAGGCAGGCGGTGAGCAGGACGGCGCCGTGGGCGGAGAGCTCGCCCAGCGTGGAGTCCAGCTCCAGGGCGGTGCGGCGGATGTCGAAGCCCGCCCGCAGCGTGTCGTTGCCGCCGACCACCACGGCCGCGACCGCCGGGCGCAGCGCGAGCGCGGCGGGCAGTTGGCGGGTCGTCAGGTCCGCGGTGAGCGCCCCGCTGGCCGCCAGGTTGGTGAAATCGACGTCCTGGCCCTCGGGTGCCAGGGACCGCGCCAGGACGGCGGCCCAGCCGCGCCAGCCCCCGGCGACCGGGTCCCCGACACCCTCCGTCAACGAGTCCCCGAGCGCGACGAACCGGACCACCGGCCGACCGGCAGCCGATCGCCCCCCGTCCACGGCCGGGCCGTCCGCCACGGGCCTGTCCACCGCCCGGCTGCCCGGAGCCCGGTCAGGCCCGGTGCCGAGCACGTCCATCCCGCCCCTCCTCCGCCACGCCGCGGCCCGGTACCCCGTGGGCCGCCAGGAAGGCCTCCACCGCCGCCGGCCAGCCGTACCGTTCGGCCTGCGCCCGGGCCGCGGACCGCCGCGCCTCCTCCGGACGGGCCAGCACCTCGCGCACCGCCGAGGCGAAGCCGGCGCCGGTGTCCGCGGCCGCCACCCCGGCCCGGCCGACCAGCGCGGGCAGCGCGGAGGAACGGCTGACCACCACCGGAGTGCCGCAGGCCAGGGCCTCCATCGCCGCCAGCCCGAAGGTCTCCACCGGGCCGGGTGCGAGCACCACGTCCGCGCAGCCCAGCAGCCGGGCCAGCGCCTCCTGTCGGTCGAGGTGCCCGAGGAAGCGCACCGGCAACCGCAGCCGGTCGGCCCGGCCGACCAGGCGCTCGCGCAACGGTCCGGCGCCGGCCACGGCCAGGACGGCGGGCACCCGGCGGGCCCGGAGCGCGGCGAGGGCCTCGACCGCCCGCTCGGGCCGCTTCTCGGCGGAGAGCCGGGAGCAGAGCACCAGCAGCGGCTGGTCCGGTTCGGCGTAGCGGGCCCGCTCGGCCGCGCGGGCGGCCGGTGGCAGGGGCTGCAGTGCCGTCAGGTCCACGCCGAGCGGGGCGCGGACCAGGTTGGGCACGCCGATCCGGCGGAACTCGGCGGCCGCCCACCCGGTGGTGCACAGCACCGCGTCGTAGGCGCGTGCGGTGGCCGCGTTGAGCCGGTCCGCGGCGATGTCGGCGAGCGGCCGGGGCAGCCCCCACGTGCGCAGGACGCCGGCGGCGCTCTCGTGCGAGACCATCACCGAGCGGACGCCGTGCCGGCGTGCCCAGTCGCCGGTCCAGCGCAGCGTGGTGCGGTCGGAGACCTCCAGCCGGTCGGGCTTCAGCCGGGTGAGTTCGGCGGCGACGGCGCGTCGGTCGGTGAGCACCCGGTAGCCGCCGCTGGCCGGCAGGACCGGTCCGGGCAGGGTGACGACGAGGCCCTGCTCGGTCTGCTGCTCGTGGCGCCGTTCGCCGGGCACGACGAGCACCGGCCGGTGTCCGGCGGCCAGGTAGCCGGCGCCGAGGTGGCGCAGCGCGGTGCGCAGCCCGCCGGAGACCGGGGTGACGAAGTTGGCGAGCCGCACGATGGTCAGCGCCTCGCGGCCGCCCGGGCCGCCCTCGCCGGTCGGGTCGAACGGGGTGGTCATGCCGGCAGCTCCTCCGCGAGCACGGCCGGCGCGGTCGCCGCCGGGGAGTCCACGACCGGGGGCAGCGGCACGCCGTGGTGCTCGGCGAGCACCTCCGCGTAGTGCCGCAGCAGCAGGTCGCCGACGGCCTCCCAGGTCCGAGCGGTGACCTCGGCCCGCCCGGCCCGCCCGTAGGCGGCCCGTCTGGAGGGGTCGGCGGCCAGTTCGGCGACGGCCCGGGCGACGGCGGCGCCGTCCCGCGGCGGCACCAGCAGGCCGGTCCGGTGGTGTGCGACCAGGTCCAGCGGGCCGCCGGCGGCGGGGCCGACCACGGGTACCCCGCTGGCCATCGCCTCCTGGATGGTCTGGCAGAAGGTCTCCAGCGGGCCGGTGTGCACGAACACGTCCAGGGTCGCGAAGCAGCGGGCGAGTTCCTCACCCGTGCGGCGGCCGAGGAAGACCGCGCCCGGCATCGAGGCCCGCAGCCCGGGCGCGGACGGTCCGTCCCCGATCACCACCACCCGCACGCCCGGCAGTGCGGAGGCGGCGGTCAGCAGGTCGACCCGCTTCTCGGGGGCCAGTCGCCCGACGTACCCGACGAGCACCTCGCCGCCCGGGGCGAGCGCCCGGTGCAGCGCCTCGTCCCGGTGGCGGGGGTGGAAGCGCGCCGAGTCGACTCCGCGCGGCCACAGCTGCACCCGGGGCACGCCGTGCGCGGTGAGGTCCTGCGCGGCGGGGGTGGAGGGCGCCAGGGTCCGGGCGGCCGCCCGGTGGACGGCGCGGATCCGCCGCCAGGCGGCGGCCTCCCCGAGGCCCCGCCCGGCCCGGTAGGCGTGCGCGTACCCGGCGAGGTCGGTCTGGTAGACGGCGACGGCGGGCACGCCGAGCCGGGTCGCGACCTGCATCCCGCGGGCGCCGAGCACGAACGGGCTGGCCAGGTGCACGATGTCGGGCCGGTGTCCGGCGACGGCTGCCGCCAGGTGCCGGCTCGGCAGCGCGATCCGCACCTGCGGGTACCCGGGCAGGGGCACCGACGGGATGCGGACCACCGGCAGCTCCACCTCCCCGGCGCCGCCGAAGGTGTGCGGCGGGCACTCGGCACCGCGCGCGGGGGCGGGGGTGACGACGAGGGGCTGGTGGCCCCGGCGGGCCAGGTGCTCGGCCGTCCGCAGCACGCTGTGGGCGACTCCGTTGACCTCGGGCGGAAAGGATTCGGTGACGATGACGACGCGCATGCCATCGTTCTGTCCGCGTCCGGCGTGCACCCGGCCAAAGGGATCTGTCGAACAAGCGAACGCGGGTCGGCGATTTGCACCGCCGACCCGCGTTCCCGTGCCGCACCGCCTCAGAGGGACCCGGCGGACTCCTTGAGCTCCGCGTACGGGGCGAGCTTGCGGATCGACTCGATGCTCCTGAGGCAGTCGTCCTTGCTCTCCTGCGGGTCGCCGGTGACCACGATGGTCCCGTTGCTCGCCTTGAGCCGGAACCGGTGCATCCCGCTCTCGTCCGTGTACAGCTCGAACTTGCCAGCCATGCCAGTCGACACCTCTCGCTCAGGTAACCCCCACACACCGCAACCTAGGACCCGTCCCGTCGGCCCGCCCGCCGACCGGACCCGTTCGGGTCAGGAGGCGCTCGCCGGCCCCGGGGAGCGGGAACGGCCCGGGGCGGGTGTGCGGACCACCTGCCGACCGACGGGTCGTCAGCGGGTGGTGGGAGCGCCGTGGCCGCAGGTCCCGACGGCGGGCGGGCGGCCGGAGGGCGGATCCGGCGCCGGACGTCCGGGCGTCCCTTGGGACGGGGACGGCGTCCCAAGGGACGCCCGGGGTCACCGGTCGGTGGGTGCGGCCTCCGGGTCGGCGGACCGCGTCAGGACGGCGGCCCGGGTGGCCGGGTCGCTGACGGTCTCGGTGCAGGCGCTGCCGTTCTGCTGGGTGCCGCACACGCGCAGGGTGGTGTCGGCGGGGCTCGCGTCGACCATGGCCGAGTAGTTGTCGTAGCCCCAGTGGATGAGGGCGGTCTCGTGCAGGCCGGTGCCGGTGGTGATGGTGGCGCTGTCGCCCGGGCCGCCGTCGGTGATCCCGGCCCAGGCGGCGCGGCAGCGGTGGCTGTAGTGGACGTAGAGGATCACCTTGCCCACGTTGCCGGTCATCACGGTGCGCTCGTCGGCGTCGCACCCCATGGCGTGCGGGTCCTTGCCCTCGCACCCCGTGCCCTGGCACAGCGGCGCCGGTCCGGTGTCCGTGGCGGTCGCCGGTGGCGGCGGGGCCGCCCGGTCCTGCCGGTCGCCCCGGTCGCCGGGGGAGAGGACGGCGAGGAGGGCGAGCACGGCGGCGACCGCGAGGCCCAGCAGGGCGGCGGGCCGCCACCGGCGGGCGACCACCGGCGGGGCGACCACGGCCGCCACGGCCGGCACGGCTTCGGCTACCGGCTCCGCGGCGGATCGCCCGTCGGACTGCCCGACGGACCGCCCGTCGGCCGCCGCGCCGGACTCCCCGGGATCGGCGGACCCCGGCTGCCGGGCGGCCTCGGCCCGGCGCAGCAGCGCGTGCAGCCGGTCGCCGTCGCACTCCACCGCGGCGATCAGCGCGTCCAGGGCCTGCTCGCCGATGAGGCGCTTCCCGTTCGTCCACCGCTCCCAGGAGGCCTTGCTGAGGCCGGTCCTGCGCCCGAGGTCGGCGAAGGACAGCCGGTGCGCGTCCTTGACCGCGCGGAGCTCTTCGGCCAGTGCCCGGGATTCGTCCGAGAGATCGTCAGGGAACGGCTGCCAGCCCTTGCTCATGGCGTGATTACCTCGTGGGACGTGTCGGCGCGGGGCGCGGAAAAACTGATCGCCTTTCAGGCTACTTCGTAAAGCGGAGGTATTCGGACCGTCTTCGATCCCTCCCGGTGGAGCTCGGTCGAGACCGCTCGATCCCGGTCGAACCCGGTCGTGTCCGGTCGATCCGGGGACGGAGCGTCACCCTCCGTATGCCGGTGGTGTCTCAACTTGATCCGGGTCGGCGTCTCAAGTCGCAGCTCGGGGCGGTGAGACGTCCCGGAGACGGGTGGGGCGCCGGACGGCGGCTCGAATCTGCCCTGCCGATGTCGCAAAGTTGAACCTGCCGGTAACACCGGAGCCGGGGAGAGCACTCTGATGAGCAGGGGCCGCCGACGGAAGGACGGGGACGACGGCCTCACGACACCACACCGATCACCTCGGATCACGTCAGAACGAAGCGGGGGACACAGCATGGGCAGCCGACAGGCAGCCGAGAACACGACTCCGGCCCCGGCCGGGGAGCTCACCAGGGAACTCCAGCTGCTGAAGGCCAGGTCAGGCCTGACGTACGCGGGGATCAGCGAACGCACGCACTACGCGAAGTCCTCGTGGGAGCGGTGGGTGAACGGCAAGCAGTTCCCGCCGCGGGACGCCGTGGAGAGCATCGCCGGCGTCTGCGCGGGCGACACGGGGCGTCTGCTCGACCTCTGGAACAGGGCGGAGGCCTGCCGCACGGCTCACGGGGATCCGGACGGCGGAGCGGGCGGCGGAGCGGCCGGCGGTGCGGCCGAGGGCAGGGCGGCGGCCGGGTCCGCGGCGGTCGGAGCCGGCGGCAGTGTGTGGGCAGCGCGCACTGACGGCCGGCTGGGGTACCTGCTGCGGACGCCCGTCCCGCTCGGCCTGACGGTCGCGGCGGGGGTGGCACTGGCCGTCACCGGCAGGCGGGTGTTCCGCCGCGGGGCCTGACCGCCGCGCGGCCGCGCCGCACGCACCCGAGGCGCCGCAGGCGCCGCGAGCGCCGCACGCGCGAAGCCCGTGGGCCCCGACCCCCTGCGAGGGGTCGGGGCCCACGGGCCGCTCGCGTCGCACGCCCCGCGCAGGGCAGGGCAGGGGCCGGGGCGTCAGGCGACGCCGTCCTGCCACCACCAGGAGCCCGACCCGTAGGAGCCGTGCTCGACACGGCTGTCCACGTGCTGCCACGAGACGGTGTACGTCTCGAGGCCGGAGAAGCCGCAGGTCTCGGCGATCCGGTAGACGGCGAGCGTGGAGAGGCCCGACACGGCGATGTCCGCGGCGACGCCGTAGGTGTGCATCGAGTTGGCCGCGCCGCCGACCTGGGCGTTGTACGAGGTGCTGCGGAATCCGGAGTTGACGGTGATCGACCGGTCGCCGGCCTTCTTCCGCAGCGCCTCCAGCTTGTACATGGTGCGTCGGACGTTCTCCCGCACCTCGCCGGAGCCGACGCTTCCGCCGCCGAAGCCCGCGCCGTCGTGGCTGGTGAACTCCGACCAGTTGAAGTGGGCGGTCGAGCCGTCCGACTTCTCGAGCGCGTTCAGCGCCCCGAAGGTCTGCGGGCCGGCCACGCCGTCGGCGCTCAGCCCGTACGCGGCCTGGAAGCGGCGCACGGCGGCGGCCGTGCCGGGCCCGAAGGAGCCGTCCACGGCCACGTAGGTCTGGGAGGCGGAGTCCGCCGCCCAGCCCGCCACGCGGATCTGGAGTTCGGTCACGGCGGCGCCGGACGAGCCCTGGCCGAGGTTGCCGGACCACCCGTAGGCGGCCGCGGGGCGGGCGAGGGCCACGTCGGTGAGCGCCGCGATTCCGGCTGCGGCCACCGCGCCGGTGCCGTAGCGCAGCAGCGAGCGGCGGTCGAGGGGAGTGCTGTTCACATCGGTCTCCTCGGGGAGTGTTCCGTGGGCGGTGCCGGTCCGGTTGCGGCCGGGAGCTCCCCGGGCGGGCCCGGGGAGCTGCGGGACGTGCGGGAGGTGCGGGAGGTGCGGGAGGCGCAGGAGGGTGCGGGCGTCGTGCCCGTCCGGTCAGTACCAGTTGTGGGACTGCCAGAAGCTCCACGCCGAGCACGGGTCGCCGTAGCGGCTCTTGATGTAGTCCAGGCCCCAGGCCAGCTGGGTGGCCGGGTTGGTCTGCCAGTCGGAGCCGGCGGAGGCCATCTTGGTGCCCGGCAGCGCCTGCGGGATGCCGTACGCACCGGAGGACGGGTTGGTCGCGTAGACCTTCCAGCCGCTCTCGTGGACGTAGATCTGGTCCAGGCAGCCGAACTGGCCGTTGACGCTCCAGCCGTGGCTGCCGAACTTCCACTGGGCGGTGATCTGCACCGTCCGGGCGACGTGCAGCGCGTTCATGGTGGCCGGTCCGGCGACGCCGTCGGCGTCCAGGCTGTGGCCGCCCTGCCAGCTGGTGACGGCGCCGGCCGTCCCCTGGCCGTAGGCGCCGTCGGCGCTCGTGCCGACGGCCCGCTGGACCTCGGCGACCTTGTTGTGCAGGGCGAGTTCGGTGCGCGCGCCGTAGACGCCGTCCTCGTCGAGCCCGTTGTCGTGCTGGAAGCTGCGCACCGCGGCCTTGGTGTTCGGGCCGTAGGTGCCGTCGACGCCGCTGGCGGGCAGGTAGCCGATGCCGGCCAGGTTGCGCTGGACCCAGGTGGTCGAGTCCTGCGCCTGTGCCTGGGCGGGCAGCAGGGCCAGGGTGACGAAGGCCAGGGTGGCTGCGGCGGCTCCGCGCGCGGCCGAGATTCGTATCACGGTCATCCCCTCCGGGTGCCTGTCGGGTGATCAGGCGGTGCCGCCAACTCTCCGTGCCGCCGGGGCGTCCCACCAGGCTTCACGGCGTCCCTGGGACGTCCCACCTGCGGGTGGAGACACCCCGGCCGGTTCGGTGGAGACAGCTGCTGACCAGGCCGGTTCGGGCGCCGACGCGGCCCGCCCCGCACGGCGTCGGAGTCCGTGCGGGGCGGGGGAACGGTGAGGGGAGCGGGGTGTCAGGCGAGCAGCCGGCTCCAGGTGCGGGCGTCCACCACGCCGTCCGCGGGCAGGCCCGCCGACTTCTGGAAGGTCACCACGCCGGCCTGGGTGCCCGGCCCGAAGGAGCCGTCGACCGTCAGCGCGACGCCGTGCGCGACGAGCTGGCTCTGCACGGCGGTCACCGCGCTGCCGGAGGCGCCGCGGGTGAGCGGGGAGACGGCCTGGCTCCACGTCTGGTTGCCGGCGACGCCGTCGGCGGCGGCGTGCGTGGTGTTCTGGAAGGCGGTGACGGCGGCCTGCGTGGCGGGGCCGTAGGAGCCGTCCACCGTCAGGGTCGCGCCGTGCTGCACCAGCAGGTACTGGAGGGTCTTGACCTTCTCCCCGGAGGCGCCGTTGGAGAGCATCGGCCACACCGGTCCGGTCGGGTCCCCGCCGATCCGCGCGGCCACGTCGCGGCGGATCTGCGGGATGAGCGCGTAGAGGCGGTCGCCCGGGCACTCGGTGTTGTTGAAGTCCCGGTGGCCGTAGACCTGGTAGGCGCGCAGCCCGTACTGCTGGCAGATGTAGGTGATCAGGCCGACGAGCGCGGTGTACTGCTCGCTGCGCGGGTCGACGGTGCTGTAGGTGCCCTCGTTCTCGATGCCGATGGCCACCGTGTTCTGCGACGTGCAGTGCGCCGACTCCACGTGCTGGGTGCCGCTGCGCAGCGTGGAGAGGCTGTTGTGGCGGCCCTCGACGACGTAGCCGCCGCGGCTGACGGTGAAGTGCTGGCCGGTGTCGATCCAGCCCTCGCTGTCCATCTGGTAGGTCTGCATGGAGCGGGCCAGGGAGAACGCGGCGGCCTGCGAGTAGTCCGTGGTGTTGGCGGTCGCGGTGTGGTGCACGATCACCTTGTCGGGCGCGCCGGCCAGCACGTTGATCGGGCTGCTGGACGGGCGGGCGCCCCACGTGCCGGTGTCGGCGATCGTCGGTCCGGTGGCGGTCTGCCGGGCGGTGGCGGCCTGGGCCGCCGTGGCGGGCAGGGTGGTGCCGAGCAGGGCGCCGGTGCCGAGCGCGAGCGCGCCGGCCAGGACGGAACGGCGGCCGGGGAGGGACGGGGCGGTGTCCTGGGTCATCGGGTGGTACCTGTTTCCTGGCTGTCGGGAGGTGGGCGGGAAGGCCGCCGCCCCCGGCCGGTCGGTGGCGCGGGGGCGGCGGGTCCGGTGCGGGGGGCCGGTCGGCCGGGAGCCGCCCGGCCGACCGGCGTGCGTGGGCGGCGGCATCGGCCGCGCCGCTGCCCCGGGTGGGGCGGGGCGGAGCGGGCTCAGCCGTCGCGTCGTGCTCCGGTCAGGAGGAAGTGGGCAGCGCGGCGCGGCACTTGGCGTCCTGGTCCTCGTCGCCGTAGCCGAGCAGGAGGTCCCCGGTGCGCGGGCCCACGATGCCGTCGGCGTACTTGGCGCCGCTGATCAGCCGGCCCTGGAACCAGACCACCGCGTTCTTGGTCTTGGGGCCCCAGTAGCCGTCCTCGTCGATGTGCGGGTACCAGCTGTTCTGGGCGAAGTGGTTGATGTCGTGCTGGACGCACCACACCGCCGTCCAGTTGTTGGCCTGGTGGTCACCGACGTAGCCGACCTGCGTGTTGGCGCTCGCGGTGCCGGCCAGCATCGTCACGGTGACGGCGGAGGCCGCCGCCACCACGGCGGCGCGCTTGGCCAGGGTACGGATCACCACGGTTCTCCTCGGGGTTCGTGCGGTCCGCCCCCTCGGCGGACCCTTCGCTCGCCACGCTAGGAGCGGCAGGGCCCCGGCCACCACGGTTCGCCGTCCCGGGACGGTCCCCGGAGCGTCCCGGGACGGCGGCGTGGGACGCGCGGCGGTCCGGGACGTGCCACCGGCCCGGTGCGGGGGTCCGCGCCGGGCCGGAAGTGCGGGTGGGGCGTCAGCAGTTGTTGAGGATGCCGGTCAGCGCGGTCTTCTCGGCGCTGTCCACGGTGAGGTTGTAGTACTGCTTGACCTGCACCCAGGCCCGGGCGTACGTGCACTGGTACGAGGCCTGGGGCAGCCACTCGGCGGGGTCGCGGTCGCCCTTGGAACGGTTGCTGCTCGCGGAGACCAGGAGGAGCTGCGGCCGGCTGACGTCGTTGGCGAACGCCTGGCGCTGGGCGGTGGTCCAGGCCCACGCCCCGGAGGCCCAGGCCTCCGCCAGCGGCACCAGGTGGTCGACGTCGAAGGACGACGGGTTGGTGGTGGTGGCGTTGTCGTAGACGGAGGACCAACTGCCGCCGGTGGCCTTGCAGGAGGTGTCGGTGGTGACGTTGCTGCCGTCGCGCTTGACGATCCACTCGCGGGTGTCGCAGGTGCCGCTGATGGTGATCCAGGCCGGGAACAGCGTCCGGTCGTAGCTGTCGCCGTGGGTCTCGGCGGTGGCGGGCATCCCGGCGAGGTAACTGCGGGCGGTGGCGGCGGATATCGGGGTGGGCAGCGCGGCCTGGGCGGGGGCGACCGCGGTGAGCACGGTGGCGGCGGTGAGCGCGGCGACGGCGGGGGCCGTGGTCAGGAACCGGCGGATGGATATGGAGGGGGCCATGGCGAACGCTCCGTCATCAGATAGTAAAAACTGGTGAGTTGCGTGCGCTAGTGTGTCGGCCCTTTGGCTACGCGGGTAGACCCGGGACGGGAAATTCCTGGTGACCTCCGGTGCGGACCGGGACAATTGGGGCTTACGGCACGGGAGACGGCCGCGCGGCCGAGCGCGCGCCGACCGCGGCGCGAGCGGTGGAAGCCGTGGGATCGGCGCGAGCGGTGGGATCGACGCGACCGGTGCGAGCGGTGGGATCGACGCGAGCGGTGGGGGCGGCGGGATCGGCGCGAGGCGTCGGCGGACGCCGCCGCGACCCGGGACCGGTTCCCTCGTGACCGTGCGGACGGCGGGAGCGCCCCGGGCCGGCCGACCGCCTCGGCCGCGCTGCGCCCGGGTGTCCGAAGGCGTTCACTCGGGGGAGGGGCGTCATCACCCGGATGCCCCAGTCCGGTTGCGGTTCCGTGCGGAATGTGCGGATTCGTGTGCAAACCTTGGCGCGGCGCCTCCCCGTGGGGGCGTCCGCCCGCGCCGTCGAACGGTCCACCGGTCGGTCGGGGGCCCGGGGCGAGGACCAGACACCAACCAAGAGGACATCAGATGTCGCTTCGTGGGAACATCCGCAAGCTCGCCGTGGTCACGGCGGTCGTCGGCGCCGTCGTCGCGGTGCCGACCGCGGCCGTGGCGGGCGGTCACCACGCGTCCGGCTCGTCGAGCTCGGCCAGCCTGGAGTCGGGTTCGGCTGGTGTCGGCCTGTTCGGCCCGCACGCCAACTGGCTCAACGCCCACCAGCACGAGGACGAGTTCGAGATCGGCGGCTGACCGCTCGTGATCGGCTGAGCCCGGGGACCGCCGCGCGGTCCCCGGGCTCACGCCTGTCCGGCGGGGGCGCCGCTCCGGCTACCCCCGCCGGGCCGCCGCCGTCCTCCCGCGGGGTCCTCCGGTCACCCCCGCCGGGCCGCCGCGGCGTTCCGGCTCACACCTGTTCGACCGGGACGCGCTCGCCCGGCCCCGTCGTCCGGGAGAGCCGGCTGGGCCACCACATGTGCCGGTCGATGTCCATGGTGAGCGCGGTGACCAGCACCGACCGCACCACCAGGGTGTCGATCAGGACGCCCAGCGCCACCGCGAACCCGATCTCGGCGAAGCCCACCACCGGCAGCGTGCCGAGCACGGCGAAGGTGCTGGCCAGGATCAGGCCGGCCGAGGTGATCACCCCACCGGTGGCGGACAGGCCGGTCAGCGCCCCCTGCCGGGTGCCGTGGTGGACGGCCTCCTCCCGGACGCGCGTCATCAGGAAGATGTTGTAGTCGATGCCCAGGGCGACGAGGAAGACGAACACGAACAGCGGGAACGCGTTGTCCTGGCCCTCGAAGTGGAAGACGTGCTCGAAGAAGAAGGCGCTGATCCCGAGCGTCGCGGCGAAGGACAGCACCACGGTGGCGATCAGCACCAGCGGCCCGGTGAGCGCCCGGAGCAGGATGGTCAGGATGACCAGCACCACCCCGAGCACCAGCGGGATGATCGCCCGGTTGTCGGCGGCGGCGGCGCGCCCGGCGTCCAGGATGACCGCCGTGCTGCCGCCGACCTTGGCGTCCGCGCCCGGGACGGCGTGGACGGAGGCCCGCACCCGGTCGACGGTGTCCTTGGCGGCCTGGCTGTCCGGCGGGTCGGTGAGCGTGGCCTGGAACAGCGCCTGCCCCTCGTGGGCGACCGGCGGTGAGGTGGCCGCCACGCCGGCGGTCGCTCCGGCGGCGGCCCGGACGGCCGGGGCCCCGGCCTCGGTCGAGATGATCGTCAGCGGCGCACCCGTCCCGCCGGGGAAGTGCTGTTCCAGCACCTGCTGGCCGACCACCGAGTCCGGTGTGCCGGTGAAGCTCCCGGCCGTGCTGAGCCCGGTCGCGTTGAGCGAGACCAGCCCGATGCAGCAGGCCGCGAGGGCCAGGGCGGTGCCGATCCAGACGGTGCGCGGCCGGCGGCCGATCCACGCCCCGATGTGCGCCCAGCGGCCGGTCCTGGTCGGTTCCGGGGTGTCGAAGTCGGGCTTGACCGGCCAGAACACCCACCGTCCGGCGATCACCAGCAGGGCCGGCAGCAGGGTCAGCATGGCGACCAGGGCGACGAGCACGCCGATCGCGCAGACCGGTCCGAGGCCGCTGGTGGAGTTCATCTCGGCGATCAGCAGGCAGAGCATCGAGGCGACCACCGTCGCCGAGGAGGCGAGGATGGCGGGCCCGGCCCGGTGCAGGGCGAAGGCCATCGCCTCGTGCCGGTCCTCGTGCCGGCGCAGCTCCTCGCGGTAGCGGGCGGTGAGCAGCAGCGCGTAGTCCGTCCCGGCGCCGAGGACCAGCACGATCAGGATGCCGGCGCTCTGCGCGTTGACGGTCAGTCCGGTGTGTTCGGCGAGCAGGTAGATGATCGCCTGGGAGACGATCAGCGCGCCGGCGGCGGAGACCAGCGGCAGCGCCCACAGCACCGGGCTGCGGTAGGTGAGCAGCAGCAGGACGATCACCACGCTGACGGTGGCGGCGAGCAGGGTGCCGTCGATGCCCGCGAAGGCCTCGGCCTGGTCGGCGCCGACCCCGGCGGGGCCGGTCACGTGGGTGGTCATGCCGTTGCTGCCGTCGGCGGCCGTGCTGCGCATGCTGTCGACGGCGGGCTTGAGGTCGTTCCAGCCGTTGGTGCCGATGTCGACCGGCACGATGGTCTGCATGGCCTGGCCGTCGGCCGACACCACCGGGCCGACCACCGGCCCGACCACGTGCGGGGCGGAGGCGAAGGCCGTGGCGTCGCGGGCGGCCTCGGCCCGGTCGGCCGGGGTGATGCCGCCCGGCCGCTGGTACACCACCACCGCCTGCGCGGTGTCCACCGGCTGGAAGGCCCGCTGTTCGGTGAGCACCCGGGTGGACTCGGCGTCGCCGGGCAGCCAGCTGGAGGCCTGGTTGTCCTCGGCGCCCATCAGCTTCCCGGCGAGCGGGCCGGTGGCGATCAGCAGCACCAGCCACAGGCCGAGCACCACCCACTTGCCCCGGCGCCCGCACGGCAGGGCGGCGAGCCGCCCTGCCGGGCTCATCGGCGCTCCCCGGTGCCCGGTCGGCCCGGTACGGCCGGGGCCTGCGCCCGCGCGCACCGTCGGACGTCTCGCTGGCAACGCTCACTCATGGGAAGTCCCCCACAGGGCCGGAGGCGGTACGCGCTCCAGCCTCGCACCGGTGGCGGCGCCCGGCAGCCCGGGTGGGTCAGACGTGGACGGCGGCCCGGTCGCGCAGCTCCTTGAGCACGGCGATGTCGGCCGCGTGCCCGGTGCCGTCCCCGCCGTGCTTGCGGTCCGGGGTCTCCACGACCAGCGGGACGCCCGCCGTCTCCGGGTGCTCGAACAGCTCGCGGAACGGCTCCGCGCCGATCATCCCGGCGCCGATGTTGGCGTGCCGGTCCTTGCGGGCGCCGACGACGTCCTCGGAGTCGTTGGCGTGGATGAGCCGCAGCCGGCCCGGGCCGGCCGCGGCGGCCAGCGCGTCGAGCGCGGCCGTGACGCCGCCGGGCTCCGCGAGGTCGTGGCCGGCGGCGAAGGCGTGGCAGGTGTCCAGGCAGACGCCGACCCTGGGGTGGCCGTCCAGCGCCTCGACGTACTCGGCGAGCTGCTCCAGCCGGGAGCAGAGCGAGTTGCCCTGGCCGGCGGTCGGCTCCAGCAGCAGCCAGGGGGCGTCCTCGCCGAGGGCGTCCAGTTCGTCCAGCAGCGGCCGCACGTCGGCCCGGACCTGGGCCATCGCCTCGGCCCGGCGGGAGCCGCCGCCGGGCGCGGTGCCGACGGCCGAGCCGGTGTGCAGGACGACGCCGAGCGCGCCGATCGCGTGCCCGCGGCGCAGGGAGTGGCGCAGCGAGTCGGCGGAGCGTTCTCGGGTGGCGGGGTTGTCCGAGCCGAAGTTGATCAGGTAGGGCGCGTGCACCCAGGCGGGGACGCCCTGCTCGGCGCAGGTGGCCCGGAACTCCTCGTCCTGGGCCGGGTTGCCGGGGGGAGTGGCCCAGCCGCGCGGGTTGGCCACGAACACCTGCACCGTCTCGGCGCCGACCCGCCGCGCGTAGGCCAGGCCCGTCCCGGCGAGCCCGCGGGCGGCCACCGGGACGTGGGCGCCGATCGGGTTGCGGACGGTGTTGGGCGGCGCGGTGGGTGCGGTGGTCATGGCCCCGAGGATGTCACGCGGCCGGGTGGCGGCGGCGGCCCGTCAGTCCCGCAGCCCAGCCCTGGTGGCGGGCCCACCCGGCCGCCCTTAGCGTCGACTCGGCCGCACCCACCGGCCGTCACCACCCGCACACGGCGCGTCAACGCGTGCGCCGCGTCGGTCCCAGTCCCGCACACCGCGTACCACAGCGCCGCCCGGCCGGCCCCGGCCGCATCCCCGAGCGCGCCGGAGAGACAGGTCACCACTCATGCCCACGCGACGGGTCCACCACCTCGCCGCGGCCGCCGCGGCCGCCACCACCGCCCTGACCACCGCCCTCGCCACCCTGGCCGCCGTGCCCGCGGCGCACGCCGCCGAGCAGGGCACGCTGCACCTCGTCCCCGCGGGCGCATCGGTGCAGCAGGCCGTCGACGCCGCGAAGTCCGGCGACACGATCCAGCTCCTCCCCGGCACCTTCCGCGGCAGCGTCCGCATCACCATGCCCGGCCTCACCCTGCGGGGCTCCGGCCCGGCCAGCGTGATCACCCCCGGGGACGGCACGGAGAACGCCTGCGCCACCGCCGGGCACGGCATCTGCGTGGTCGGCACCGAGGCGGCCCCGCTGGCGGACGTCACGGTCGAGGCCCTCGCCGTCACCGGCTTCACCAGGAACGGCATCGACGCCAGCGGCACCACCGGCCTGGCCGTGCGCGCCACCTACGTCCACGACAACGCCCAGCAGGGCATCAGCCAGGAGATGTCCACCCGGGCCGCCATCGTCGGCAACCGCTCGGTCGACAACGGCCAGTCCGGCGTGTTCCTGGCCAACTACGCCTACCGCGAGGGCGGCGCGCCCGACACCGGCGGGACGGTCGTGGAGGGCAACGTGCTGACCGGCAACCGGGTCGGCGTCACCGTCCGCCGCCTGCGCGGGCTCGCCGTCCAGGGCAACGAGATCACCGGCAACTGCGGCGGCGTGTTCGTGGTCGGCGACGAGGGCGTCCCGCGGGCCGGGGACCTCGACGTCCGGAAGAACCGGGTCGTCGCCAACAACCGGTTCTGCCCGGCCAACCCGCGCCTGGGCGCCATCCAGGGCGCCGGCATCGTGCTCACCGGCACCGAGGACACCCGGGTCACCGACAACGAGGTGCACGACAACGTCGGTAGCTCGGACTTCTCCGGCGGCATCGTGCTGTTCAAGAGCGTCGTCGGCGTCTCCAACGCCCGGGCGACCGTCTCCGACAACCGCCTGAGCGGCAACAGCCCGGCCGACATCGCCGACCGCGACACCGCCGGCGCCAACACCTTCTCCCGCAACACCTGCGACCGCTCCGAGCCCTCCGGCCGCTGCTGAGCCCGTGCCCCGCCGGCCCCGCACCCGGACCGCGCCCGACCCCGGCCACCCCACCCGTCGACAAGGAAGACCGCCCATGACCACCGCACCCGCCACCAGTCCCCAGGCCGCGATGCGCCTGCGCGAGCTCGTCTTCGGCGCCGCCTGCGCCGCGGCCGTCCGCGCGGCCGCCCGGCTCGGCGTGGCCGACGCCCTCGGGGACACCCCGACCGCCGTCACCGACCTCGCCGCCGCCCTGGACACCGAACCCCGCCAGCTGCGCCGGCTGATGCGCGCGCTCACCTGCTACGGCATCTTCGCCGAGACCGCCGACGACCGCTTCGAGCACACCGAGATGTCCCGGCTGCTGCGCGAGGACGCCCCCAACTCGCTGCGCTACATCTCCCTCTGGTGCACCGAGCCGTGGACCTGGGAGGCCTGGCCCAAGCTGGACGAGGCGGTGCGCTCCGGCCGCAACGTCTTCCCCGAGCTGTTCGGCAAGGAGTTCTTCGACTACCTGCACAGCGACGGGGGCGACTCCGCCAAGGTCTTCGACAAGGCGATGACGACCTCCAGCCGGCAGTCCGCCCAGGACTTCGCCGAGTACCTGGACCTCACCGGCGTGGACTCGGTGGTCGACATCGGCGGCGGCCAGGGCCACGTCCTGGCCAGCCTGCTGGAGAAGCACCCGGCCCTGCACGGCACCCTGCTGGACCTGCCCAAGGTGGTCGCCGGCGCGGACGCCCGGCTGCAGGACGGCGGCGCGTTCTCCGCCCGCGCCCGGCTGGTGCCCGGCGACTGCCGGATCGACATCCCGGTCCGCGCCGACCTCTACATCATCAAGAACATCCTGGAGTGGGACGACGAGAGCACCCGGCGCACCCTCGCCAACGTGGTCGCCGCCGCCCGTCCGGGGGCCCGGGTCGTGGTGGTGGAGAACCTCGTCGACGACAGCCCGTCGATGCGCTTCACCACGGCGATGGACCTGCTGCTGATGCTCAACGTCGGCGGCGCCAAGCACTCCGAGGCGAGCATGGTGCGACTGATGGAGGAGGCCGGACTGGACGTCGCGGTCGTCCGCCCCGTCAACCCCTACCTGCACGCCTTCGAGGCCACCGTGCGCGGCTGAGCGGCACCCGCGCGCGACGGAACGGACGACCGCCGGCCCCCTCGGGGGCCGGCGGTCGTCCGCGTCCGGGGTCCGTCAGGCCTTGCGCGAGGACTCCAGGTGCGCGAAGACCACCACGTTGTCGAGGTAGTCCTTCCGCTTCTTGTCGTAGGTGCCGCCGCAGGTGATCAGCCGCAGCTGGGCGTCGGGCGTCTTCCCGTAGACCTTCTGGTCGGGGAAGGCGTTCTTGGCGTAGGTCTCCACCTCGTCCACCGCGAACACCGCGACCGTGCCGTCCGCGCGGGTCACCTCGACCTTGTTGCCCGGCAGCAGCAGGCTCAGCAGCAGGAACACCGCCGGGCCCTTGGTGGTGTCCACGTGCCCGGCGACCACCGAGCTGCCGCGCTCGCCGGGGGTGACGCCGTCCCGGTACCAGCCGACCAGGTTCTTGTCGTCCGGCGGCGGCGCGTTGAGCTGGCCGGCCGCGTTGAGGGTCAGCTCGGTGAACGGTGCGTCCACCCCGATCTGCGGGATCCGCAGCCGGGTGGGCTTGGCGGGCTTCAGCGCCGGTGCCGCGGGCGCGGCCGCCGGGCTCGGCTTCGCGGCGGCCGGCGACGTCGCGGCGGCGGGCGCCGTCGGCCCGGGGGTGGCCGGTGCGGACGCCGCCGGGGGAGCGGCCGGGGCGGCCGCCGGGTCGTCGGCCGGCTCGGTGTCCACCGAGTTGTAGATCAGCAGCAGACCGACCGCCGCCGCGCCCATCCCCCCGCGCAGCAGTCGGGGCATTCCGGAGACGGGACCGCCCATCGCTCCTTCTCCTCCTCGTCTCTCCTCGTCCGGGGGCGCTCACGGACCCCCGCAACGGCGCGCCGCCCCCGTGCGCCCCACCCGTGAGGGGGAGGCGCCCAGAGGCGGCAGCGTCGGCGTCAGGCGGTGGCGCCGGCGGAGGTGCGGCGGCCGCGGCGCAGCGCGACCGCCCCGGCGCCCAGGCCGCCGAGCAGCAGCACCGCGCCGGAGGCGAGCCCGCCGCCGGACAGGGCCAGCCCGCCGCCGCCGGTGTGCACGCCGCCGTGCGGGGTCTTGGAGTCCTCGCCCTTGCCCTCGTAGCCCTTGCCCTCCGAGCCCTTCCCCTCGGAGCCCTTGCCCTCGTAGCCCTTGCCTTCGGAGCCCTTGCTGTCCATGGGCTTGCCGTCGGAGGCCTTGTGCTCCTCGGTGGGCGCGCTCCCGGCCTTCTTGTCGTCGTAGCTCTTCGAACTGTCGGTCCCGGTGCTCTTGTCCGACTTCTCCTGCCAGGTGAGGTTCTTGCCCTGGTCGGAGGAGCCGTCGGCGAAGGCCATGGGGGCGCCGACGGTGAGGACGGCGGCGACGGCCGCTCCGGTGAGCAGCGTGCGTGCAGAACGCATGAGGATGATCCTTCCGATCCGCGGACCCGTCGCGACCGCCGGCACGTCGCCGGACAAGTGGACTCGCGAGGGGTGCGCCTGAACTACCGTCATCCACCGTGCGGCCGCCTGCCACCGGAGCGTGGCAGTGCCGGTACGCTCCGTGCGCCCTTCGGGTGGAGTCCCGGGTGTGTTCACCCGAGTGCCCCGGCGGTCCGGGTGAATCGGCCCCGCGGCCGGTGCGGACCCGTCGTCCGGCGCCGCCCCGCGGCCGGTGCGGACGTGCCGGACGCGCGCGTGGGCCCGCCCCCGGCGGAGAGCCGGGGGCGGGCCCAGGACGTGCGGAGCGGTGAGCGGGCTCAGCGTTCCCAGCGGTAGAACTCGCGCGCCATCGCGTCCTTCGGCTCGCGCCAGGTGGCGGGGTCGTAGGCCTGGACGAAGGCGGTCAGGCGGTCGCTGACGGACCGGAACTCCGGGTGGCCGACGACCTTGGAGACGGCCGGGCCCGGCGGGCGGTCGGCCTCGATGAGGTGCAGGTAGACGTCACCGAACTGGAAGAGGCTGCGGCCGGTGACCCCGATCAGGTGCGGCAGTTCGCCCTGGTCGGACGCGGCGAACACCTCGGCGATGTCCGGGGCGGCCTCCGGCTTCATCCGGGCGACGATCAGCGCGCGGTGCGTCCCGGTCACTTCTCCTCCGCCCGCTTCTCGACCTTCTCGCGGATCAGCTGCATCTGGATCCGGGAGTTCTTGTTGATGTGGTTGACCATGCCGTCGTCGTCGACCGGGGCGGTGGGCTTCATCGCGAAGTCCTGGATCCAGCGCATCCGGGTCCCGGCCGGGACCTCGGCGTACTCCCAGCGGATGTCCATGAACTCGAACGGGCCGGGCTCGACCCGGCGGGCGCTCACCGCGAGCCCGGCCTTGTCGGTGGTGCGCTCGGAGACCCAGCTCCACACCTGGCCGTTCTCGTCCGGGTGCATGGTGAGCCGGAACCGGACGCTGTCGCCCTCGCGCTGCAGCACCTCGACCGAGGCGTACTCGCTGAAGAGGTCCGGCCAGTTCTCCAGGTCGTTGGTGATCTCCCAGACCAGGTCCAGGGGGGCGGCGATGACGATCTCGTTGTCCGTGTGTCCGGGCATCTCAGGCACCCGCCTTCGCGGCCAGGGAGGTGTTGACCAGCTCCAGGAACTCGGCGGGGCTCTTGGCCGACTCGGCGCCCGAGGTGACCTTGAGGTTGTGCCGGTTCTCCAGCTCGCCGACGACGCCGAGCAGTCCGAGCGAGTCGACGCCGAAGTCGTCGAACTGGGCGCCCGGGCGCTCCAGGTCCAGCGGGTCGACGGAGACGCCGGCCCGGGTCTGGATCAGGGCGGCCAGTTCGGGATAGCTGAGGGTGTTGCTCACGGGGGTGTCCCTTCAGACTGGGGTGGTGCGGTGGGGGTTCAGGCCGCGTCCCCGCGCCGGAGCACCAGCGCGGAGTTGGAGCCCATCAGCCCGCGGCTGAGCACCAGTGCGGTGCGCAGTTCGGCCGGGCGGGCGCGGCCGGTCACCAGGGCGAGCTCGTGGCAGACCTCGGTGACGTTGGGGGTGGGCGGCAGCACGCCGTCCTCCATGGCCAGGACGGCGGCGGCCACGTCGAGCATCGGGGCGCCGCAGTAGGCCCTGCCGATCCCGGACTTGGGCGCGGTGACCGGCACGTTCTCGGCGGACGGGCCGAGCGCGTCGGCCAGGGCGAGCGCCTCGGCCCGGTCGGCGGCCGGGACGCCGAGCGCGTCCGCGAAGACCACGTCGATCTCCTCGGGCGCGATCCTGGCCTCGTCCAGGGCGATCCGGATCGCGACGGCCAGCCCCTCGCGGGAGGCCTCCCAGCGGGAGGCCCCGGAGAAGGTGGCGCCGTGCCCGGCCAGGTGGGCCCGGACGGTGGCGCCGCGCCGCCGGGCGGCCTGCTCGTCCTCCAGCAGCAGCATCGCGCCGCCCTCGGCGGGGGCGAAGCCGCAGGCCTGTGCGGTGAACGGCAGGTAGGCCCGTTCGGGCCGGTCGGCGAGGCTCAGCTCGGGGTAGCCGAGCTGGCAGACCATCGAGTACGGCGCCAGCGGGGCCTCGGCCGCGCCGACCACCACCGCGTCGGTGCCGCGCTCGATCGAGCGGGCGGCGTGCGCGAGCGCGTCCAGGCCGCCGGCCTCGTCGGCGGCGACCACCCCGCAGGGGCCCTTGTAGCCGCCGCGGATCGAGATCTGGCCGGTGCTGGCCGCGTAGAACCACGCGATGGACTGGTACGGGCCGACGAACTGCGGCCCCTGGCCCCAGAGCTGCTGGAGCTCGCGCTGGCCGAACTCGCCGCCGCCGGAGCCGGCCGCGGTGACCACGCCGACCGCGAAGGGCTGTTCGGGGTCGGGCCGGAACCCGGCGTCCGCCACCGCGAGGTCGGCGGCCGCCATCGCGTAGTGCGTGAACCGGTCGGTCTGCACCAGGTAGCGGCTGTCGATCGCGGCCCGCGGTTCGAAGTCCTGCACCTGGCCCGCGATGCGCAGCGGCAGCCCGGTGCAGCCCTCGCGGGATATCCGGTCGAGGACGCTCACGCCCTGCCTGGTGGCCTTCCAGAAGGCGTCGGCCCCCACGCCGTTCGGCGCCACCACGCCGAGGCCGGTGACCACCGCCCGGCGGCCCTGCTGACGTGACGTCATGGAACTCACCCCGTTCTGTTGAGCACGACGGCGGACTGGAATCCGCCGAATCCGCTGCCGACCGAGAGGATGTGGCTCAGCGGCAGCTCACGCGCGGTGCGCGGCACGTAGTCGAGGTCGCACTCCGGGTCCGGCGTCTCGTAGTTGGCCGTCGGCGGGACCACGCCGTGGGCCAGCGCCAGCGTGCAGGCGACCACCTCGATGGCGCCGATCGCGCCGAGCGAGTGCCCGACCATCGACTTGATCGAGCTCATCGGGGTGCCGAAGGCGTGCGCCCCGAGCGAGCGCTTCACGGCGGCGGTCTCGTGCCGGTCGTTCTGCTTGGTGCCCGAGCCGTGCGCGTTGACGTAGTCGACGTCGGTGCGGTCGACCCGGGCGTGGGCGAGCGCGTCGTCGATCGCCCGGGACATCTCCAGCCCCTCCTGGGTGAGGCCGGTCATGTGGTAGGCGTTGCCGAAGGTGGCGAAGCCGCCGACCTCGCCGTAGATCCGGGCGCCGCGGCGGCGGGCGTGCTCCAGCTCCTCCAGCACCAGGACGGCGCCGCCCTCGCCGAGGACGAAGCCGTCCCGGTGGGCGTCGAAGGGGCGGGAGGCGTGCGCCGGGTCGTCGTTGCGCTCGCTGGTGGCCTTGATGGCGTCGAAGCAGGCGACGGTGATCGGTGAGATCGGGGAGTCGGAGGCGCCGGCGATGCAGATGTCGGCGCGCCCCTCCTCGACGGCCTGGAAGCCGTAGCCGATCGCGTCGAGGCCGGAGGTGCAGCCGGTCGAGACGGTCTGCACCGGCCCGTGCGCGCCGGTCCGTTCGGCGACCGCGGAGGCCAGCGTGCTGGGCGCGAAGGCCCGGTGCAGCTGCGGTTCGGCCCGGCGGTGGTCGACGTCCCAGCGGGCGCCGCCGGCGCTGACCAGGGCGTAGTCGTGCTCCAGCCGGGTGGTGCCGCCGACGGCGGTGCCGAGCGAGACGGCGATCCGCCACGGGTCCTCGGCGGCCAGGTCCAGGCCCGCGTCGGCGATCGCCTCGTCCGCCGCGACCATCGCGAACTGCACGTAGCGGTCGGCCCGTTGGACCTCGTCGGGGCCCAGCCCGTGCGCCGCCGGGTCGAAGTCGCACTCGGCGGCGATCCGGGAGCGGAACCCGGTGGGGTCGAAGAGGGTGATGCCCCGGGTGGCGGTGCGTCCGGCGGTGAGGAGGTCCCAGAAGGCCGGGACCCCGACACCGCCGGGTGCGACCACACCGATCCCGGTGACGGCGACGCGCCGCGTCACGAGGCCACCTTGGCGTGTTCCGGCGGGCCGGAGGCGGCGGTCTCCTCGGTGTCGACGTGGCCGAGTTCGGGGCGCGGGGCGAGCGGGCCGAGGTGGAAGACCATCCTGGCCTCGGTGTCGCCGACGTTGCGGAACCGGTGGCGCATGTTGATCGGGATCATCAGGCCCTGGTTGGGCTTGATGACGCGGGTCTCGCCGTCCAGGTCCACCTCCAGGTCGCCGCAGACCACGAACACGAACTCCTCGGAGTACGGGTGGTAGTGCTCGCCGATCCGCTCGCCGGGCTGGACGATCGCCAGGCCCATGAACCCGCTGGTCGCCCCGCAGGTGGTCGGGGTGAGCATGGCGCGCAGGTCGCCGCCGCGTCGACGGTTCTCCGGCGCCTCGTCGACGTTGACGATCCGTGGGTACTGCGTGGTCATGGTGTTTCCTCCGAAGTGAATGACGGAACGTCAGCTGTCCTGGGAGCTCCGGTCGGTGACCGGGTTCATGGCGCGGGCGGCGAGCACCGCGGAGAGTCCGGCGACGGTGCGCAGGTCACCCTGCGGGCCGAGGTCGAGCAGGCGGGAGAGCTCTGCGGCCTCCTGGTCGCCGGCCACGCCCAGGGCCGCCGCCGGGTCGGCCTCGGCGGGGACCCGCAGGTCGACCAGGCGCACCACGACGTCCTCCCGCTGGAAGACGGTGCCCGCGGCGACCGGGCCGGTGGGGTCGGCGGTGGCCAGGTTGTCGTGCTCGGCGAGCAGTTCGGCGACGGCCCGCCCCTGGCCGGGCCGGACGGGGTACAGCACCGCGTGCCGGTGCAGCCGGGCGGCGGCGGGGGAGCTGGCGATGGCCTGGTGCTTGGCGGGCAGTGCGGCCCGGGCGAAGAAGGCGCGCGCGGCCTGCGGGTCGCCCAGCTGGCGGTGCTCCTCCAGGTACGGGTTGATCGCCTCCTCGACGGCCCGCACCTCGGGCTGCATCGCCACGTGGCGCAGCGCGTCGCCGAGGCTGCCGATCACCTCGACGGCCCGGACCACGCGGTTGCCGTGCATGAACAGCGAGGTGCGGCGCAGCCGGGTGTGCTCGTCCACCTCGGCCCGCGGGGAGGCGTAGCCGGACAGGATCCGGGCGACCTCGGGCTCGCTGCCGGGCTTCACGGTGAACGTGAGCGCGTGCCGGACGACGCCGTCGGGGCCGGGCTCGGCCTTCGGCGGGCCGACGTGCGCGGCGGGCTCGCTGCGCGGCAGGCCGGGCGGGACCTCCATCGGGGCCCGGGTGCCGGTGGAGGTCCCGCCCGAGGTCTCGCGCAGGATGGCGTAGCGCAGCGAACGGAAGTTGTCGCTGACGCAGCCGTGCATCGGCTTGACCATCTCGCGGTGGGCCGGGCTGTCCACCCACTGCAGGAAGGTCTCCTGGTCCTCCCACTCGCTGGTGATCAGCCACTGGCGGGGGTCGTTGATCGACTGGCACAGCTGGTCGCTGACATGGCCGGGCACCGAGGCCACCTGGTGGCGCAGCTGCTCGTAGACGTCGAGGAAGCGCTGCTGGGCGCCGTCCTGGATCTCCAGCATCAGCACCACCCGGAGCCGGGTGTCGGACTCGGAGTGCTGCTCGCTCTGAGGTTCGGACAGAGTTGTCATGATCCACTTTCTGCTCTGGGCCGCACGCTGCGGGCCGTGGCGGGCCGCGTCCGGCGGGTGCTCCCGGCCTGGGGAGGGCGGTGTGTGGGCGATCGGCCCGCGCGGTCGGCGCCAGGCCTGAGCTCGATCGTGAGCGGCGTACCCGGGGGGCGCGAGATTTGCGGGCCATCCGAGCGAAGGGGCGGCACAAGGGCCCCGTGACGGGGGATGGAAGAGCGGGGCCCCCGGCCGTGCGGGCCCCGTCGACGGCGGCGCCGAGCCCATTCGCCGGTCCGCGGAATCCCCGTACAGGGCGGAGCAATTGATGAATCCGAAGGTTGACGACCGGGTGCCGGTCCTGATCGTGGGCGGGTCGCTGGTCGGCCTGTCGGCCTCGCTCTTCCTCGGCCGACTGGGTGTCAGACACCTGCTGGTCGAGAAGCACGCCGACACCTCGCATCACCCGCGTGGCCGAGGCAACAACGTCCGGACGATGGAGCTCTACCGGGTGGCCGGGATCGAGCCGGCGATCCGGGAGGCGGCCTCGGTGCTCGCGCCGAACCACGGCATCCTGCAGGCGCCCTCGCTGACCGGCGACGAGCAGGAGTGGCTGTTCCGGGAGATCGACCCGGGCGGGCGGCTCGCCCGGTTCAGCCCCAGCTCGTGGTGCCTGTGCAGCCAGAACGACCTGGAGCCGGTGCTGCTGCGGGCCGCCCGCGGCCTCGGCGGGGACGTCCGCTTCAGCACCGAGCTGCTCTCCTTCGAGCAGGACGCCGAGGGCGTCACCTCGGTGCTGCGCAGCCGGGAGACCGGCGAGGAGCGCGTGGTCCGCTCGGAGTACCTGGTCGCGGCGGACGGCCCGCGCAGCCCGGCCCGCGAGCGGCTGGGCATCGGGCAGAGCGGCAAGGGCGAGCTGTTCCACAACGTCAGCATCACCTTCCGCGCCAAGCGGCTGGCCGACGTGGTCGGCGACCGGCACTTCATCGCCTGCTACCTGACCAACCCGGAGGCGGACGGCGCGCTGCTGCCGGTGGACAACCAGGAGGAGTGGGTCTTCCACGCGCCCTGGCACCCCGAGCACGGCGAGCCGCTGGAGGCCTTCACCGACGAGCGCTGCGAGCGGCACATCCGCACCGCCGTCGGCCTGCCCGACCTCGACGTCGAGGTGACCGGCCGGGCGCCCTGGCACGCCGCCGAGCGGGTTGCCGACCGCTACGGCGACGGGCGGGTCTTCCTCGCCGGGGACTCCGCGCACGAGATGTCGCCGACCGGCGCGTTCGGCTCCAACACCGGCATCCAGGACGCGCACAACCTGGCCTGGAAGCTCGCCGCGGTGCTGTCCGGCTGGGCGGGCCCGGGCCTGCTGGAGACGTACGGGCAGGAGCGCCGGCCGGTCGCGCAGGTGACCGGCGAGCGGGCCTCGGCCCGTTCGGCCGAGCACAGCCACCCCGGGTACGCGGTCGTCCCGGGCGTCGGGCGCCAGGCCGGGGTGCTGGCGGTGGCGCTCGGCTACCGCTACCCGGCGGGCGCGGTGACCGGCACGGACCAGGCGGGCCCGGTCGTCCCCGAGCAGTTCGAGGTGGCCGGGGAGCCCGGCAGCCGGGCCCCGCACCAGTGGCTGCTGCGGGCGGGCGTGCGGCTGTCGACGCTGGACCTCTACGAGCAGACGATGGTCCTGCTGACCGGCCCGGACGGCGGGGCCTGGCGCTCCGGTGCGCGGCGGGCGGCGGACCGGCTGGTCGTGCCGCTGGAGGCCTACCGGATCGGCGACGGACCGGAGGACGACCTCGCGCCGGAGCCGGGCGGGGACTTCGCCGGGCTGCACGGCATCGGCTCGGACGGCGCGCTGCTGGTCCGCCCGGACGGCTTCGTGGCCTGGCGCTCGACGGGCCCGGCCGAGGACCCGGAGGCCGAGGTCGCGGCGGCCCTGCGCGCGGTGCTCGACCTGTAGCGGGCCGGCCGGCCGGTCCCGGGCTCGAACCGCCGGGACCGGCCGCGCGGGGCCGGACCCTGCGGACGACGCGGGACGGGCCCGCCGGTCGTGTGACCGGCGGGCCCGTCCTGGGGTTTCGGGGTGTGTCAGAGGGGTCAGTGACCGCCCGCGTCGACCACCTCGACGTCGGCGACCTCGCGCTGGATGTCCTCGGCCGGCAGGGCGACGCGGATCGCCCAGAAGTAGATGCCGAGGGCGAACACCGCGACCAGGCCCATGTCCCACCACATCGGGATCCGGCCGGTGCCGTCACCGAAGCCGCCCTGCCAGGAGATCAGGCCCAGGCCCAGCAGGTAGACGGGCAGCCACTGGGCGGACTTCCAGCTGAGCCGCGGCGCGTTCGGCAGGCCCCTGCGGATCGCGTAGGCCGCGTAGCCGCCGAGCAGGAGGTAGCCGAGGACGATCGCCATGCCCAGACGGGACAGGGTGTGCCAGCCGGACCAGTAGATGATGAGGCTGGAGACCACGAAGGCGGCCGGGGAGATGATCCCGCCGAGCGGCAGCCGGTACGAGCGCTCGTGGTCGGGCAGCCGGCGGCGCAGGGCGCCGAAGGCGAGCGGGGCACCGGCGTACATCAGCACGCTGGCGGAGGTGATGAAGCCGACCAGCTCCTGCCAGCTCGGGAAGGGCAGGAAGCAGATCACGCCGGTGATGAAGGACATGATCAGGCCGAACCACGGCACGCCGTTCTTGTCCAGCTGCTCGAACTTCTGCGGCGCGTAGCCGTTCTTGCTCAGGCCGTAGGAGATGCGCGAGGTGGAGGTGGTGTAGATCAGGCCGGTGCCGCCGGGGGAGACGATGGCGTCGAAGTACAGCACCCAGGAGAGCCAGCCGAGGCCGACCAGGGTGGCGAGACCGGCGAACGGGCCCTCGATGCCGGGGAAGTCGAGCTTGTCCCAGCCGTTGGCGAAGGAGCTGAGCGGCAGCGAGCCGATGAAGGCGACCTGCAGCAGGACGTAGATCAGGGTGCCGATGGCGACGGAGCCGAGCACGGCGCGGGGGATGTCGCGCTTGGGGTTGCGGCTCTCACCGGAGATCTGGATGGCCTGCTCGAAGCCGAGCAGCGCGAAGATGATGCCGCTGGAGCTGATCGCGGCGAGCACGCCCTTGGCACCGAACGGCGCGAAGCCGTGCGAGGTGAAGTTGGACGAGTGGAAGTTGGTGATCGACAGCGCCAGGATCGTGAGCAGCGGGACGCCGATCTTGAGCCAGGTCGCGATCGAGTTGGTGGCCGCGAGGACCCGCACACCGAGGAAGTTGACGGCGACGAACACGCCCATCAGGAGCACCGCGACGATGAACCCGCTGGTGGTGAGGGTGCCGTTCTCGTTGAGGAAGCTCTTGGCGAACTCCCAGTGGCCCGCGTAGCCGATCATCGCCTCGACCTCGATCGGGGCGACGGTGGCGGCCTGGAGCCAGGAGAACCAGCCGAAGGACATGCCGGCGAGGCCGCCGAACGCGTAGTGCGGGTACCGCGCGGTGCCACCGGCGACCGGGAACATCCCGCCGAGCTCGGCGTGCACGAAGGCCAGCAGCACGATCGCGACTGCGCCGATGCCCCAGGAGAGGAGGGCCGCAGGCCCGGCGGCGACGACGGCGTTCTTCGCGCCGAACAGCCAGCCGGAGCCGATGATCGAGCCGACCGAGGCCCACATGAGGCCGATGAGCCCGACGTGGCGCTTGAGCGACCGGTTGGAGGTGCCGGACTCGGTGCCGGTGCTCTGTCCGGGCGGCGAGATCTGGTTGAGGGAAGCCATGGGCGATCTCTCTGTGTGTGGGGGCTCCGGCAGACGACGGAGCGCGGAGAGTTGCCACACAGTAGGGCTATTCATAGACCTCTGCACAGATTTCATTACTGAATGTTTACTTACTTTGCCGGATATCCCTGCAGGTAGGGGGCTATCTGTTCATGTGTGTGTTACGTGACCGGTGAGTAGGTTCAGTATTTGAGCGTGAATTGAGCATCGGCCCCCGAGGCGGCAATATGGACGCCCCGGGTGATACATGGAAATGGTGATCGCCGCATAGCGATGCGCCGCCGTCCGTCGGGGCGCTCGCCCGGGCGGCCGGCGGCGGTTCGCCGCGATTGCGCCAATTGCCCCTCGCTGCTTGCTTCTTGGCGAGATGTACGGGCTCCTCGCAGGGCCGCCGGCCCCTCGCCGGGGCGGTGTGGAACGGGCCGCGCTCGTACCGCCCCGGGGCGCGCCCGGGCCGCCTTCCGGAGGGTCGCCGGCCGCTCGGCGGCCCCGGAGCCGCGACTCGGGCGCGTGTCGTGCGTCACGTGGCCCCGGCGGGCCGCCGGTGCTACGGGGTGTCTGGATCACCGCCGGGGCCCTGATCCACGAGACACCTCTTACGGGACCGGCCGCAGGACCACCGGGGCCGGGGCGAGGGTGCGCAGCACCAGGTCGATCCGGACCTTCGCGGCGCCGGCGCGCTGCAGCGCGGCGGCCACCTCCCGTAACTCCTCCGGCCCGGTGCAGGCCAGCCGGAGCTCCAGGTCGGCGTCGCCGGCGAGGGCGAGGCCGCCCCGGACGGCCGGGTGCTCCGCCGCCAGGGCGTCGAAGTCGAGCGGGACGGGCCCGTGGCTGACCCGGGCGAGCGCGTGCAGCGTCCGGGCCGGCTCCGGCCGCTCCTGCTCCGGGCCCCCGGTGACCAGGTGGAGGGCGGTCACCGGTGCTGGAGCTGTGCGGCCGGGGCGGTGGCCGGCGGTCCGGCCGGCGCGGCGACGGGCGGGGCGACCAGGCGCGGGTCGAGGACGAGGGTGTCCACGCCGAGCGGGGCGACGAGGTCGCGCAGCGCGGGCTCGGCGACCTCGGTGTACGGCTGGGCCGGTCCGAGGAGGGCGGCGAGGGCCTCGGGGGAGGAGAAGCCGACGGCGCAGCGGCGGCCGTCGCGCAGGCGGAAGAGGCGGAGGGCGGTGGTGCCGCCGGTGCCGGAGACGGTGACCGGTACGTGCCAGACGACGCGGGCCATGCGGGTGCTCCCGGGTGGAGTGGTGGGCCTGCCGGAACTGCTGCTTCGACGCTAGGCCGGGTTTCGCCGGGCGTCGCCGGTCCTGACGCGGCGTTGACCGAATGGGGTGGTGCCTTGACGCAGTCCTGACGGTCGGCTCACCCGAGTGGACTACACCACTCCACATACTTCCGTAAACATCCCCATCGGATGGTAGTTTGCATGATGATAGGGAAGTTCGAGAGGATGGCCGCAGGTGGCGCAGTACTACTCCGTGGAACAGGTGGCCGAACTGCTCGGCCTGCACGTCCGGACCGTCCGCGGCTACATCCGCGACGGCCGGCTCGCCGCGACCAGGATCGGCAAGCAGTACCGGATCGCCCGCGCCGACCTGGAGGCCCTCACCGGCGCCCCCAACGCGCGGACCGACACCGCCGCCGCGCCGCGGGTTGAGGTGTCCGCCGTCGTCCGGATCGAGGGCGTCGGGCGGCTCGCCGTGGACCGGCTGACCACCACCGTGCTCGCCGCGATCGCCGGACCGCGCGACGGCGGCCGCCCGCTGCACGTCGAGACCGTCCACGACGCCGAGCGCGAGACCCTGCGGGTGGTCGTGCTCGGGGACCCGGCCGACACCGCCGCGCTGCTCGCCATCATCGACTCGTTGACCAGGGAGAACAGCCATGTCTGAGCAGTCCGTGCAGCAGCCCGTACAGCCGGGGCGGGGGGACCGCCCGGCGGCGGCGTCCCCGCTCACCGACGGGACGGTCCTGCGTCTGCCCGCCGAGGGTGCGCCGATCCGCGGGGAGCAGGACGCCCTGGACGTGATCGGCGACGCCTTCGGCCGCGGCGCCACCTGGGTGGTCGTCCCCGCGGCCCGCCTGCACCCCGACTTCTTCGCGCTGCGCACCCGGGTCGCCGGCGGCATCGTGCAGAAGTTCGTCAACTACCGGGTCGGCCTGGTCGTGCTCGGCGATGTCGCCGCCCACGTCGCCGCGAGCGACGCGCTGCGCGACTTCGTCCGGGAGAGCAACCGCGGCGACCAGCTCTGGTTCCTGGCCGACGAGGCCGCGCTCGAGGCCAGGTTCGCCGAGGTCTGACGGTCCTCCGCTTGCCCCGGGCCCGCTCGGGGACCACGGTGGGACTGACCGTCGCCGCGCCCCCGGGGCGCCCGGCGCGCGCTCCGGGGCGGGGGGAGGTGGAGCGAGGGGCCCGTGACGAGATATCTTGACGTCAAGACGTTGGAGACGTGAAGCGGAGTACCGATGACTGACTCGACCATCATCTATACGCACACCGACGAGGCTCCGGCCCTGGCGACCTACTCGTTCCTGCCGGTGGTCCAGGCGTACGCCTCGACCGCGGGTGTGCGCGTGGAGACCCGCGACATCTCCCTGGCCGGGCGGATCATCGCGAGCTTCCCGGAGCGTCTGGCCGAGGGCCAGCAGATCGGGGACGCCCTCGCCGAGCTGGGCGAGCTGGCCAAGACCCCGGCCGCCAACATCATCAAGCTGCCGAACATCTCGGCCTCCGTGCCGCAGCTGAAGGCCGCCATCGCCGAGCTGCAGGCCCAGGGCTACGCCCTGCCGGACTACCCGGACGACCCGCGGACCGACGAGGACAAGGACGTCCGCGCCCGCTACGACAAGGTCAAGGGCAGCGCCGTCAACCCCGTCCTGCGCGAGGGCAACTCGGACCGCCGCGCCCCGGGCTCGGTGAAGAACTACGCCAAGACCCACCCGCACCGCATGGGCGCCTGGACCTCCGAGTCCAAGACCAACGTCGCCACCATGGGCGAGAACGACTTCCGCTCCACCGAGAAGTCCACCGTGATCGCCGCCGACGGTGCGCTGCGCATCGAGCTGGTCGGCGAGGACGGCACCACCACCGTGCTGCGCGAGAAGGTCCCGGTGCTCGCCGGCGAGGTCGTCGACGCCTCGGTGATGCGCGCCGCCGCCCTGAACGAGTTCCTGGCCGCCCAGGTCGCCCGGGCCAAGGCCGAGGGCGTGCTGTTCTCGGTGCACCTCAAGGCGACCATGATGAAGGTCTCCGACCCGATCGTCTTCGGCCACGTCGTGCGCGCTTTCTTCCCGAAGACCTTCGCCCAGTACGGCGAGGCGCTGACGGCCGCCGGCCTGAACCCGAACAACGGTCTCGGCGGCATCCTCGCCGGCCTCGACGCGCTGGCTGACGGCGCCGCGATCAAGGCCTCCTTCGAGGCCGAGCTCGCCGAGGGCCCGGCCCTCGCGATGGTCGACTCGGACAAGGGCATCACCAACCTGCACGTCCCGAGCGACGTCATCGTCGACGCCTCGATGCCGGCCATGATCCGCACCTCCGGCCACATGTGGGGCCCGGACGGCCAGGAGGCCGACACCCTCGCCGTGCTGCCCGACAGCAGCTACGCCGGCGTGTACCAGGCCGTCATCGACGACTGCCGCGCCCACGGCGCCCTGGACCCGGCGACCATCGGCTCGGTGCCGAACGTCGGTCTGATGGCCCAGAAGGCCGAGGAGTACGGCAGCCACGACAAGACCTTCGAGATCGCCACGGCGGGCACCGTCCGCCTGGTCGACGCCGCGGGCGACGTGGTGCTGGAGCAGGCCGTCCAGCCGGGCGACATCTTCCGCGCCTGCCAGACCAAGGACCTGCCGATCCAGGACTGGGTCAAGCTGGCCGTCACCCGCGCCCGCGCCACCGGCGACCCGGCGGTGTTCTGGCTGGACGGGACCCGCGCCCACGACGCCGTCCTGATCGAGAAGGTCAAGACCTACCTGGCGGAGCACGACACCACCGGCCTGCAGATCGAGATCAAGTCCCCGGTCGAGGCCACCACGTTCTCGCTGGAGCGCATCCGCCGCGGCGAGAACACCATCTCGGTGACCGGCAACGTGCTGCGCGACTACCTGACCGACCTGTTCCCGATCCTGGAGCTGGGCACCAGCGCCAAGATGCTGTCGGTCGTCCCGCTGATGGCGGGCGGCGGCCTGTTCGAGACCGGCGCCGGCGGCTCCGCCCCGAAGCACGTCCAGCAGCTGGTCAAGGAGAACTACCTGCGCTGGGACAGCCTCGGCGAGTTCTTCGCGCTGGCCGCCAGCTTCGAGCACCTGGCCACCACCACGGACAACGCCCGCGCCCAGGTGCTGGCCGACACCCTGGACCGCGCCACCGGCACCTTCCTCAACGAGGACAAGTCGCCGAGCCGCCGCCTCGGTGGCATCGACAACCGCGGCAGCCACTTCTACCTGGCGCTGTTCTGGGCCCAGGAGCTGGCGAAGCAGACCGCCGACGCCGAGCTGGCCCAGGCGTTCGAGGGCCTGGCCAAGGCGCTGACCGAGCAGGAGCAGGTCATCGTCGACGAGCTGATCGCCGTCCAGGGCTCGCCGGTCGACCTCGGCGGCTACTACCAGCCGGACCCGGCCAAGGCCGCGGCCGTGATGCGCCCGTCGAAGACCTTCAACGAGGCGCTCGGCAACCTCGGCTGAGACCGCTCGGGCTGAACCGCGGGCAGGCCCCCGGATCCCTCGTGGATCCGGGGGCCTGCCCGTGTCGTGCGTCCGGGGCCGCCGGCCTGTGCCGCCCTAGGCGAGGCCCAGGGCCGCCCCGGTGCCGGTCAGCAGCAGGACGGCCGCGCCGTTGGCCCGGGGGTGGGCCAGCGCGGTGCCGACCGCCTCCCGCAGCAGCGCGTACGGGCCGTGCGCGAGCAGGCCGTCCGCGGCGAGCATCCGGGCGGGGGCGCCGGCCCGGCGGGCGGCGAGCGCGGCGCGGACGGTGTGGAAGCCGTTGGTGACGACGGTGCACCGGTAGCCGGGCCGCTCGGCGGCCATCAGGGCGGCGCTGAAGCGGAGGTTCTCGGTGGTGTTGACGGCCCGTTCCTCGCGGCGGATCCGTCCGGCCGGGACGCCCCGGGCGATCAGGTGGCGGGCCATCGCCGCGGCCTCGGTGCAGTTCTCGTGCCGGCCCTTCCCGCCGGTGACCAGCAACACGGGGGCGTGGCCGGCGGCCTCCTCGGCGGCGAAACGTTTCAGCGCGGTGTCCAGCCGGGCCGCGAGCGGCGGCGCGGGCTCGCAGCCGTCCAGCGCGGCGCCGAGCACGACCACGAAGTCGGCGCCGAGCGGCGCGGGGCGGCGTCGCTGCCAGAGCGCCCGGCCGACGAAGCCGAGCACCCAGACCAGGGCGTACCCGCCGAGCAGGGCGGCGGTGAGCAGCAGGACGTGCATACCCCGGTGAACGCGTACGGCGGAACCCCCGTTCCGCGCGGGAGACGGGGGTTCCGCCGAGCAGGGGGCAGGAGGGGGCGTGCTCAGCCCGCCTCGGCCGCCGGGGTGGACGGCGTGACCGGCGAGGACGGCGCGGCCGGGGCGTCGGCCGGGCGTCGGTCGCGCTTGTGCAGCGAGGCCAGGTAGGCGTTGTACGCCTCCAGCTCGGCGTCGCCGCTGCGGTCCTCGGCGCGGTCCCGGCGGCGGGCCTGCCGCTGCTCCGACCCCATCCACTGGTACACCAGCGCGATCAGCACGATCGCGGTCGGGATCTCGCCGAAGGCCCAGGTGATCCCGCCGGCCAGCTTCTGGTCCTCCAGCAGGTCCGTCCCGGGCGGCGCGCCCTCCGTGGTGAAGGTGGTGACCAGCGGATGGGCGGCCATCATCACCGCCACGCCGAAGAAGGCGTGGAACGGCATGCCCATGAACAGCTCGATGATCCGCATCACGTGGCCCGGGCGGTGCGGGCCCGGGTCCACGCCCATGATCGGCCAGAAGAAGGCCAGACCGGTGAGCAGGAAGTGCACCATCATGAAGATGTGCCCGGCGCGGTACTGCATCAGGAAGTCGAACAGCGGGGTGAAGTAGACCCCGTACAGGCTGGCGATGAACAGCGGGATGGTGAACGCCGGGTGCGAGACCACCCGGACGTAACGGCTGTGCAGCAGGGCCACCAGCAGCTCGCGCGGGCCGCGCGGGCGGCCCTTGCCGGCCGGCCGCAGCGCACGGAGGGCCAGCGTGATCGGGGCGCCCAGCAGCAGCAGGATCGGCGTCAGCATGGACAGCACCATGTGCTGGATCATGTGCGCGCTGAACAGCACCATGCCGTAGTCGTTCAACCCGGTGCAGGTGACCAGGAGCAGGGTCCCGACGCCGGCCACCCAGCCGACCGTCCGGCCGACCGGCCAGCGGTCGCCGCGCCGGTGCAGGCGGACCACGGCCACCGCGTACAGGGCCAGGGCGACCAGGCCGGCCAGCAGGAACACCCAGTCGGGGGACCAGGTCCAGACGTTGGAGAGGCTGAAGGGGCCTAGTCGGGTCATCCCGCCGTGGTGGTGCATTCCTGACATTCCGTCGCCCATCGGCGGGTCCTGCTTTCCGTCCGCGCGGCCCCTGGAATGGGTCCGGTTCGCCCGTTTTGCTTGGCATACAGCCTAGGTGGGCCTTACCCCGGGCCGTGCCCCGCCCCCCTCCGTCCGGGTCGGCGCAGGCCGCGGGGAGGCCGCCCGGCGGCTGGCTAGACTGGCCGGACGGTCGACGGGGAGGACGGACGCATGGCGGCTGGACGGGAACGGGCGGGGTCCGGGCGGTCCGTACCGGAACCGCCGGCGGGGGAGCGGCCGGGGCGGGCCGGGGCGGCCCGGCCCACGGTCGCGCTGACCGGGGCGACGGGCTTCATCGGCTCCGCCGTGCGCGCCGCCCTCGACGCCCGGGGCGTCCGGGTGCGCGCGCTGGCCCGCACGGTGCCGGACGAGCGGGGCGCCACCGACTGGGTGCCGGGCGACCTCGCGGACGGCGCGGCCCTGACCGCGCTCTGCGAGGGCGCCGACGTGCTGCTCCACCTGGCCTCCCGGGTCTCCGGCGGCACCGAGGAGTGCGAGGCGGTGAACGTGCGCGGCACCGCGGCGGTGACCGCCGCGGCCGGCCGGGCCGGGGTGCACCGGATCGTCCACCTCTCCACGGCCGCCGTCTACGGCGTGGGGCCGCACGACGGCGTCGAGGTCGACGGGGTGGTGCCCGCCCCGCACTCCGAGGCCAGCCGGACCAGGCTGCTCGCCGAGCGGCACGCGCTCGCGGCCGGCGCCGTCGTGCTGCGGCCCGGCCTGGTGACCGGCACGGGAGACCGCTGGGTGGTGCCCGCACTGGCCGAGCTGGTCCGTCGGGTGCCGGGGCGCTGGGAGGGCGGGCGCGCCCGGCTCTCGCTGGTGGACCGCGAGGACCTGGCCCGGCTGATCACCGTCCTCGCCCTCGACGACCACGCCGTCCCGTCCGGTGTGCACCACGCGAGCCACCCCGAGCCGGTCCGGGCCGGCGACCTGCTCGACGCCCTGGCCGGCCTCGGCCTGCTGCCCGCGGCGGACGGCCCGGACACCTCCTGGGAGGAGTGCCGCCGCCTGCTCGCCGCCGCCCCCGGCCGGGTCTCCGAGCGCCAGTTCGCGCTGATCGCCCGGGACCACTGGTACCGGAGCGAGGACGTCTGGCGCCTCGCAGCCTGCCCGCCCGGCCCGGGCCCGCTGGCGGGCCTCGCCGCGGCGGTGCCCTGGTACCGCCGGGCCCTGGCGCGTGTCTGACGACTCCCGCCGGGCGCGCGGGTCCTCGGTCACGACCTCGCCCCCGGCCGGGGGGGGGGGGGGGGCCGCCCCCCCCCCGGCGGGGGGGGGGGCCCCCCGGGCCGCCCGGGGGGGGGGGGCGGGGCCCGGGGGGGGCGCCGCGGGGGGGGGCCGGGGGGC
>NZ_JBITCO010000019.1:0-141787 GCF_044453265.1 Kitasatospora sp. NPDC051705
CCCGGACCCGGCCCCCCGGGCCCGGCCCGGTCCGCGCCGCGGGCCCGGGCCCCGGGGCCCGGCCGGCCGGGGGCGGGGCGTTCCCGCGCGCGGCGGGGCGCCCGCCCCCGCCCGGCGGGAGCGGGCGCCCGGCCCGGTGGGGCGCCCGGTGGCAGACCCCGGGAGCGGCGCCTGGGCCCTGTCGGGCCCGCCTCAGTACAGGACGTGCGGGTAGTAGACCCGGGCGTCGACGTTGCCGTTGCCCTGCAGGGCTCCGATGTTGCCGCCGTTGCCGGTCACGGCCAGCCCGTTGTTCTGGTTGGCGGCGCCCGAACCGGTCGCGGTCTGCTGGGTGTTGACCACGTTGCCGGTCACGTTGCCGATGATGTTGCCGGAGCCGGTGTTGTTCACGACGCTGCTGTTGGAGTGGTCGACGGCGCCGGCGCCGTTGTCGGCGTGGGCGGCGGTGGCGCCGATGCCCACGAGGAGGAACGCGCCGAGGGCGGTGACGGCGGCGGCTGCGCGAATACGGGACACGCTGGTCTCCCTGAGCTGGGGTGCGAAATGTGGCGCGATCCGGAGTGGCCGCTCCGTGGCGCCGTTGCCTGACGTCGCACGTTCAGCATTCACCAGCGGCGTGGACGAACTCCACCGTACGGGTGGCAATTCCCCCGATGGTGTCATGGCGTTGTCGTATCCGGGTTCCGCCGGACGGCCCGACGGGCGCCGTCCGGCCGGCCGAATCCGTTGTGGGAAGGGCCAGTTGAGGGCCAGGCCGGGATTCTTCGGCAACCCTCCGCTGTCAACCAAGAGTTGACCGGGTGCTCCCGAAGGTCCGGCGGGGCGGGACGGGGGCGGGGTGCCCCGCCCCGCCCGGTCGGGGAACCATTTCGGAGGCCGACGAGTCTTGGTGAATGCTTTACCTTTTCATTGCCAAGACTCGACCTCCCGGAGTGCCCGCACCGTGACCAGCCTCGCCCTCGGCCCGTCCTGGCTCGATCCGACCCACCTGATCTCGACCTTCGGCCTGCTCGGCATCCTGGCCATCGTCTTCGCCGAGTCCGGCCTGCTGATCGGCTTCTTCCTGCCCGGCGACTCGCTGCTCTTCACCACCGGCCTGCTGGTGGCCGGCGGCACGTACCTGCACCAGCCGCTCTGGCTGGTCTGCGCGCTGGTGGTGGCCGCCGCGGTGGCCGGGGACCAGGTCGGCTACCTGTTCGGCCGCAAGGTCGGGCCGGGGCTGTTCCGCCGCCCCGACTCCCGCCTGTTCAAGCAGGAGAACGTCGAGAAGGCCGCCGCCTTCTTCGACCGGCACGGGCCCAAGGCGATCGTGCTGGCCCGCTTCGTGCCGATCGTGCGCACCTTCACCCCGATCGTCGCCGGGGTGAGCAGGATGAACTACCGCACCTTCGTGGTCTTCAACGTCGTCGGCGGCGTCCTGTGGGGCGCCGGGGTCACCGTGCTCGGCTACTTCCTCGGCCGGATCCCGTTCGTCCGGGAGAACATCGAGGCCATCCTGGTCGGCATCGTGCTGGTCTCGGTGGTCCCGGTGGCCGTCGAACTGCTCCGGGCCCGCCGCTCCGGCGCGGCCGCCGCCAGCCGTCACCGCGCCGGGTAGGCGCCCGTGGGGACGGTCACGCTACGTCGCGTACATGTGCGTCCGGCTGTTCGATCAGGCAAGGTGTAACCCGAGATCGAACGGTGGCAGGCGGCCACCAGGGGTGGCGAGGAGCGGAAGTGCCGAAGCGGGGCCGACCGGGCGGCGGCAAGCGGGCGAGGGGGGGCCGGGCGGTCCGCCAGGCGCGGCGGACACCGCCGGTCCGGCCGGTGGACCCGGCCGAGGCACCGCCCACCGAGGGCCTGCTCGGCCACCCGGCCCCGCTCGTCGAGCCCGTCACCGTCGTCCCGCTCGTTCCGCCGATCCCGGAGACCAGGGGCCTGCTGAACCCGGAGCCGGAGCCGGAGCCGGAGCCGGAGTCCGAGGCCCAGCCCGCGTTCGAGCCCGATCCGGCCGTCGCGGCCGGGCCGCACCCCGGACTGGAGCCGTCGGGCGGGGCCGCCCGGCCGGCCCGGCGCCGCTCGGTCGCCGAGGACACCCTCACCCCCGAGGAGTGGCGGGCCGCCGGCTACACGCCGCCCACCGGCATCCCCGTCGCGGACCTCACCCCCGGCGCGCCCGGCGAGGCGCCCTGGCCGGACCGGATGCGCACCCTGCTGCGCACCCCGATGTCCGAGCGGCCCGCCTTCGAGCGGACCGCCCGCGAACTGCACCCCTCCGCGGCCGCGACCCGCAACGTCCCGCGCATCCTCGACCTGACGCTGCGCATCGGCGAGCTGCTGCTGGCCAGCGGGGAGGCCGCCGAGGACGTCGAGGCCGCGATGCTCGGCATCGCGCACGCCTACCGGCTGGACCACTGCGAGCCGCAGGTGACCTTCACCCTCATCGGCATCTCGCACCAGCCCTCGCTGGTCGAGCCGCCGATCACCGCCGACCGCGTGGTGCGCCGCCGCACCTCCGACTACACCCGGCTGAACGCGGTCTACGAGCTGGTCGCGGACATCACCGCCGAGAAGGTCACGGTCAACGACGCCTACCGCCGGCTCGCCGCGATCCGCCGCAACCGCCACCCCTACCCGGCCTGGTTCCTCGCGCTGACCACCGGTCTGCTGGCCGGCGCGGCCACCTTCCTGGTCGGCGGGCGGGCCGACGACAAGGCCTGGCTGGTCTTCGCCAGCGCCTTCGTCGCGGCCGTCCTGGGCGACCGGCTGGCCTCCATGCTGGCCCGGCGCCGGCTGCCGGAGTTCTACCAGTTCGTGGCGGCCGCGATGCCGGCCGCGGCCTCCGGGATCATCCTGTCCTTCAACGACTGGGGGCTGCGCGGTTCGGTGGTGATCACCGGCGGCCTGTTCGCGCTGCTGCCCGGGCGGGCCCTGGTCGCCGCCGTCCAGGACGGTCTGACCGGCTTCTACATCACCGCCGCGGCACGCCTGCTGGAGGTGATCTACCTGGTCGCGGGCATCGTGATCGGGGTGATGCTGATCCTCTACCTGGGCGTCGGCTTCGAGGCGAAGCTGCGGCCGGACGAGAGCCTGGTGGGCGTCAGCTACCCGCCGGTCCAGATGATCGCGGCGCTGGTGCTCACCCTGGCCTTCGCCACCCTGCTGCAGACCGACCGGCGCTCGCTCGCCCTGGTCACGCTGAACAGCGGCATCGGCTGGGCCAGCTACGGCGTCCTGGCCTACAACGCGGGCCTGTCCCCGATCGCGGCCACCGGGGTGGCGGCGGGCCTGGTCGGCCTCTTCGGGCAGCTGATGGCGCGCTACCGCAACGGCTCGGCGCTGCCGTACGTGACCGCCGCGATCGGCCCGCTGATGCCCGGGTCGGCGCTCTACCTCGGGATGCTCTCCTTCGCGCAGGGCCACTCCAGCGCCGGCCTGGTGTCGGTCTCCCGGGCGGCGGCGATCGCGATGGCGCTGGCGATCGGCGTGAACCTCGGGGGCGAGATCGCCCGACTCTTCATGAAACTCCCGGTCGGCGGCGAGCGCCCGTCGCTGTACCCGATGGGCCCGCGCCGGGCGGCCAAGCGCACCCGCGGGTTCTGACCGGGCGTTGGACCGGTGTTGGCCTCCGGGCCACGTCACGGCCGACCGGACGCAGGACCAGGAACGAAGGTAAGAAGCATGACCACACTGCTGGACGGCTACCGCGAGCACATCCTCGCCGCGCACAAGCAACCGCTGCTCCTGCTGCTGGTCGGCTTCATCACCTCCTTCGTCTTCATCCGCTTCAGCGTCCGGATGATCCGCGCCCAGGTCCGCTGGTGGCCGGGCAACGTCACCCCCGGCGGCCTGCACATCCACCACATGGTGTTCGGCCTGGGCTTCCTGCTGGCCGGGGGCATCGGGGTGTTCGCCACCTACGGCGGGCACCCGTGGATCGACTGGTTCGGGCTGGTCTTCGGCATCGGCTGCGGCCTGGTGCTGGACGAGTTCGCCCTGATCCTGCACCTGGACGACGTCTACTGGAGCGAGCAGGGCCGCAAGTCGGTGGACGCGGTGATCTTCGGGATCCTGTTCACCGCCCTGCTGCTGGTCGGGTACGTGCCGCTCGGCGTGGTGCCCGGCGAGGAGACCAGGTGGGGCCTGATCACCGTGATCTCGGTGAACGCGCTGGCCTCGGTGATCACCCTGATCAAGGGCAAGATGTGGACCGGCCTGCTGGGCATCATGGTCCCCGGCCTCTCCTGGATCGGGGCGATCCGGCTGGCCCGGCCCAGCAGCCCGTGGGCCCGCTGGCGGTACGCCACGCGCCCCCGCCGGCGGGCGCGTGCGCTCCGGCGCGAGCGCCTGCTGCACCGGCGCGCCGACCGGGCCCGCACCTGGCTCTTCGACCTGATCGCGGGTGCTCCGGACAAGGTGCCGGCGAACCACCCCGCCGCGCACCGGGTGGCCGAGCGGATGGCCGCCCGGGCCACCGCCCACCTCGACGCGCACGCCGCCCGGGCGCTGGCCCGGCGCCAGGCCCGGCTGGCCGACCGCCGCTCGGCGGCCGCCGCCGGCTCCCCGCTCGGCCCGGGGGAGGGCGCGGCCTTCGGGCCGGTCGGCCTCCCGGGCCCGTCCCGCGGCGCCCAGCAGCGCCGCCGGGCGGTCCGGGCGGGCCGCAACCGGACGTACGCGGTCCGGCCGACCGGGCTGGAGCGGCGCTCCTCGCGGCACCCCCACCTGCGGACCCACACCCCCCGGATCCACCGGTAGGCCGCCTCCCCCGGGGCGGGGCCGAAGCCGACTCCTGGTCGGATCATCCGATGGTCACCCGACCGGCGGACGGTGTTCGGGGTGGGAAAGGCGCCGGAGTTGAGAACATGATCGGCAAGTGACCGTTCTGTCACGTGATGGGATGATTCGCCGGAGCTCCTCGGACCGGCCGCCCGGCCGCCCGGCCGCCCAGGCCTTCGGACCGGGAGTCCCGAGGCCTCCGGGGCCCCGGGGGCCGCCCGGCCGTCATCCCCTCCGGACCCGTGAGAAGGGATGTCTCGTGGCACGCAGGCTCCTGCCGACCCTCCTGTTGTCCCTCACCGCCCTGCTCGGGCTGCTCCCCGCCGCCCAGGCCGCGCCGGCCGACCCCGCGCCGGCCGCCGGCCCGGGAGCCCCCGCCGGCCCCGCGACCGGCGACGACCGGTACCCGACCCCCGAGGAGATCGGCCGGTCCCGCGCCGAGGCCGACCGCACGGCGGCCACCGTCACGGCCGTCGAGGCCGGACTCACCGCCGCCCGGGACGAACTCGACCGGGCCGCGCACAGCGCCGAACGGGCCGTCGAGGCCTACAACGGCGCCCAGCTCGCCCTCACCCGGGCCCGCGCCGAGGAGACCGCCGCGGCCGGCCGCGCCACCGCCGCCGAGGCCCGGCGCACCGAGGCCGCCGAGGACGCCGCCCGGCTCGCCGCCGAGACCTACCGGCAGGGCGCGGGCGCCGAACTCTCCGCCCTCAACGCGCTGCTCGGCGCCCGCGGCCCGCGCGAGGCCGGCGACCGCGCCACCGCGGTCGGCGTCGCCAGCGACCGCACCCGGCAGATCCTGGACGCCGCCACCTCCACCGCCGCCGCGGCCGCCCGGGCCTCCGCCGCCGCCCGCACCGCCACCGGGGCCGCCGAGAAGGCCGCCGCCGAGGTCGGCGCCGCCAGGAGCAGGGCGGAGGCCGGGCTCGCCGCCCAGCAGAGCACCGTCGCCGCCACCGCGCGTCGCCGCGAGCAGCTGCTCACCGAACTGGCCGCCGCCCGGCACACCACCGTCGAGCTCGAACGCCGGCGCCGCGAGGCGGTGGAGGCGATCGCCGCCCGCGAGGCCGAGGCCGCCGCCCGCGCCGCCGCCGAGAAGGCCGCCGCCGACCGGGCCGCCGCCGAAGCCGCGGCCGCGGACGCCGTGGGGGCCGTGGGGGCCGTGGGGGCCGCACCGCCCGCGGACCGCCCGTGGTCCGCCGAGGGCGCCGCCGCCGCCGTCGCCTTCGCCCGTTCCAAGATCGGCCTGCCCTACGTCTGGGGCGGCGAGGGCCCGGACGGCTACGACTGCTCGGGGCTGACCATGACCGCCTGGCGCGAGGGCGGCCGGTCGCTCAACCACTTCGCCGCCGACCAGTACGCCCAGAGCACCCCGATCGGCTACCGCCAGCTGCGCCCCGGGGACCTGGTCTTCTGGAGCGACACCGGCCGGGCCGCCGACATCCACCACGTCGGCCTCTACATCGGCGACGACCAGATGATCGAGGCCCCCCGGGTCGGCATGCCGGTCAAACAGGCCAGCCTCTGGATCATGGGCACCCCGGACTTCTACGCCCGCCCGTAGCGCCCGGAGGGGTCCCGGGGCCCCTCGCGCTCGGGACGGGCCGGCGTCGTCGGGGGTCGGGGCTACCGTGGGTGGTCCGACGACCGGGAGGAGACGCCGTGCTGCTGCGGGATGTCCGGGAGGGGGACGTCGAGGCGTACGTCCGGATGCGCTGCGACCCGGTAATGATGGCCCGGCTTCCGGCTGCTCGGCGAGCGGGAGGTCGACTTCGCGGGCCGCGTGCTGCGCTGCCACGACTGGGTGGTGACGCCCGGCGAGCACCGCCGGTCGGGCACGGAATAATTCGGATGCCGCCGGACGAGCGCCGCCGTACGGTGGCCCGATGGGCAACAGAACCGATGACGGTGCCGTGGACGTCGTGGACGGCCTCCGGATCCGCGCGATCGCCGAGGACGAGGTCGCCGCGTGGGACCGCGCGCTCGCGACGGGCTTCCTGCGCTCGCACGTGGGCAGCGCGGCGGACTTCCGTCGTCGGCAGTGGGAGCCGGGCCGGATGCTCGGCGGCTTCGACGGCGAGCGCTGCATCGCCACCTTCCGCAGCTTCGACGTCGAGCTGACCGTCCCGGGCGGGGCCGCCGTCCGGGCCGACGCGATCACCGCGGTGACGGTGAGCGCCACCCACCGCCGCCGGGGCCTGCTCGGCGCCATGATGCGCCGGGACTTGGCGGCCGCCGCCGACCGCGGCTCGGCGGTCGCCATCCTGATCGCCGCCGAGTACAACATCTACGGCCGCTACGGCTTCGGCCCGGCCACCCGCGGCCACGGCTGGAACGTGGACCTGCGGCGCACCCGCGGGCTGCGCGAGGGCCTGCCGACCGTCCCCGGCGGCCGGATCGACTTCGTGACCATGGCCGAGCTGCGCGAGGTCGGCGCCGACCTGCACGAGCGCTGGCGCCGCACCCAGCCGGGCGCGATCGCCCGCGACGGGCTGTGGTGGAAGCGCTCCACCGGCGAGCTCCAGGTGCCGGGCTTCGAGTTCAAGGAGCCGTTCGCGGCCGTGCACCGGGACGCCGACGGCGCGGTCACCGGCCTGGTGGTCTACCGGGTCGACGACAAGTGGGACGGCAGCTACCCCGACTGCACGCTCACCGTGGTCGACTTCCTCGCCCTCGACCGGGCGACCGCCGCTGGCCTCTGGCGCTTCGTCCTGTCCGTCGACTGGGTGCGCAAGGTGGTGGTGGAGAACGTCGGCCCGGACGACCCGCTGCCGCTGCTCCTCCAGGACCCGCGCGCCGCCACCCCCCACGTGGACAACGCGGACTTCACCTGGCTGCGGGTGCTGGACGTCGAGGCGGCGTTCGCCGCCCGGACGTACGGCGCCCCGGGCCGGGTGGTGCTGGCGGTCGAGGACCGGCTCGGCTACGCCGCCGGCCACTGGGCGGTCGAGGTGGCCGCGGACGGCACCGGCCGCTGCGTCCGGACCACCGACGACGCCGACCTCGCCCTCGACGCCTCCGTCCTGGGCTCGCTCCACCTGGGCGGCGAGACGGCGCCCCGGCTGGCCGCCGCCGGCCTGCTCACCGAACTGCGCCCGGGCGCGGCCGCCGCCGCCGACCTCCTGCTGCGCACCCCCCTGCAGCCCTGGAACCCGGACGGCTTCTGACCGCCCGCCGGACCCTCCCCGCCGCCGGGCGCGGCTACTTGACGGCGGTCTTGCCGATGGTGGGGAGGATGAAGTCCTGGATGAGGCCCTTGGCGTCGCGGACGATCGGCCGGAAGACCCGGTAGCGGGAGAGGTTGATCACCCGGGCCGCCATGGGGGTGGAGCGGCGGACGAACTCCCTGGTCCGCTCGGTGTCCTCGGTCCTGTCGAAGACCCAGTAGAGGACGACGACCATGAGGTGCAGCCAAAGCACGTCGGGCAGCAGGTCGACCAGTTCGGCGTCCAGCTTCGGTGCCAGTTCGGAGCCCTGCAGCACGTCGCGGAAGAGCTCGACCGCCGTCGCCCGCGCCGGATGGGACTCGTTGGAGAACGGGCTGAGCGAGCTGTTCGGATCGGCGGCCGTGCGGAAGAACTGGGCGGAGAACTCGTGGTACGGGGCGGCGGTGTCGAGCCAGGAGTCCAGGGCGATCTGCAGCCGCTCGGCGAAGTCCCGGGTGTGGGCCATCCGGCGCCTGGCGTCCGCCGCGTGGTCGTGGGTCATCCGGTCGTAGAACCCCTGGATCAGGAATTCCTTCGCGGAGAAGTAGTAGTAGGCGTTGCCGACCGAGACGCCCGCCTCGGTCGCGATGGCGCGCATGGTGGTCTTCTCGTAGCCGCGTTCCTGGAACAGGCGCATGGCCGTCTCCAGGATCAGCGCCCGGGTCTGCTCGCTCTTGTCGGTCTTCGGTTGCGCCCGCCCGCCGGGCAGGGGCCCGCTGTCCGCGCCGGGTGCGGCCTCGGCCTCGGCCGTGCCGCTCGTGCCGTCCGTTCGGTTCGTCGCTGCCAGGTCGTCCACGGGCACGAGCCTAACCGGAGACGAGGCTCCAGCCGGTGTCGGTGGGTGCGGTACCGGACGTCCCCTCCGCGTCCGGTACCGCACCTGCCGCCCCCATCCTTTCGAACGCGTTCAAAAGCATGGCAGAACTGTAGAGGGTCGGCTTGAACATGTTCAACTCTGTCGGTGTGGGAGGCTCGTCACATGATCAGCCACGGGGAGACCACCATCCGCAGCGGCGGACCGCGGGACGCCGCCGCCGTCGCCGACCTGCACGCCGGCAGCTGGCGCACCGCCTACGAGGGGATCGTCCCCGCGGAGGCGCTCGGCGACGGACTGCCCGCCCAGCGGCGCGAGCTGTGGGAGCTGCGGCTGGGCGCCGACTACGGCGAGCCCTCCGCCGAGCCCGAGCTGCTGATCGCCGAACGGGGCGGGCGGACGGTCGGGTTCGTCTACCTCGTCCCGCAGCCGGACGGCCGGGTGCTGGTCGACAACCTGCACGTCCGCCCCGGGCTGACCGGCGGCGGGATCGGTCGCGCCCTGCTCGCCGCCGGCCGCGCGCACGTCGCCGAGCGGCACCCCGGCGCCGAGCTGTACCTGGAGGTGCTGCGCGACAACACCCGGGCGATCGCCTTCTACGAGCGCGAGGGCGCCGTGCGGACGCGGGCCCAGGAGGGCGTGTTCCCGGGCGGGTACGTGCTGCCCGAGTACGTGTACAGCTGGCCGGCCGAGGCCCTGGCCGCCGACCCGGCTGCCGCTCAGTCCACGTCGTAGACCGTCACCGGTACGCCCCGGGCCACCAGCCGGGCCGCCACCAGCGGTTCGACCCGCTCCCAGCGCCCGCCCGCCAGGCCGCAGCCGATCCGCGGCATGTGGACGGACGCGCCGAGCTCCAGGGCCCGGTCGCCCAGGGCGGCCAGCGCGGTGTCGATCGCCTCGTACCGGACCGGCACCCCCGTGGAGCGCCCCGTCCGGATGCCGCGCTGGCCGACCATGTTGGCCACCCAGACGTACGGCCCGACCCGCACCAGCTGGAGGGCGCCGAGCCCGAAGTCGTTCCCGGCCCGTTCCCGGTGCCAGCGCCGGAACGCGGCCTCGGGCTCGGGCCAGCGTCCGGACAGCGCGAGCACGAAGCCCTTGCCCCAGCCGCCGAGGTCGTTGCAGACGTGCGCGATCACCTTCACGCCCTTGCCGAGGGGCGCGGTGGCATCGCCGCGGACGTAGGTGATCTCCGTCATGCCCGAACGCTAGACCGGGGCACTGACAGCCCGCTCGGCATTTTCCGCCGGGCCGCCCGGGCCGCCCGGGCCGTCCAAGCAGTCCGAGCCGCCTGGGCCGTCAGGGCGGGTCGGAGCCCCGGGAGCACCGGAGCCCTCGGCGCCGTCCAGCGCCCGTGAGCCGCCCGCGGCCCGCGAGCCGCCGGGGACGCGCAGGTGCCGCTGCCCGGCCAGCGCGATGATCAGCGCCAGCGAGGCCGCGGCGGCCGGTAGCAGGTAGCCGGTGCCGGGCGCGGCGTGCTCGGCGACCGCCCCGGCGAGCGCCGCGCCGCCCGAGATGCCCACCACGATGCCGGACACCGCCACCGCCATCCCCTCGTTGAACTGCCGCCCCGGCAGCAGCTCCTGGACGAGGGTCATGCCGGTCACCATGGTCGGCGCGGTGGCCGTGCCGCCCGCGAACAGCACCACCCCGAGCAGGCCGAGCCCGGCCCCGCCCAGCCCGGCGGCGAGCGGCAGCAGCAGCACCGCGGCCATCGCCGCGGCCCCGGCGAGGAAGCGCACGCCGGGTGCCCGGCGCGGCGTCAGCAGCCCGAACAGCAGCCCCGCCACGCAGGATCCGCCCGCGACCAGGCCCAGCAGCGGGCCCGCGGCCGCCCGGTGCCCGAGCGCGTCGGCGTACGCCACGGTGGTGATCTCGGTCGCGCCGAAGACCACGCCGGTGGCGAGGAAGGTGAGCACCAGCACGCGCAGCCCGGGCACCCGCAGCGGGGAGCCGGGGGCGTCCTGCGCGGTGCGGGCGGCCGTCGGCGGTTCGGTGCGCCGCTGGGCCGCGAACAGCAGGGCGCCGGCCGCGCCGAACGTCGCGCCGGTGAGCAGTCCGGCCTCCGGGGCGACCGTCGTGCAGAGCGCCGTCGCCAGGACCGGCCCGGTCATGAAGCAGAGCTCGTCCAGCGCCTGTTCGAGCGAGTTGGCCCGGTGCCGGGCGGCCGGGTCCGCCCGGTACAGGTGCGCCCAGCGGGCCCGGGCCATGCCGCCGAGGTTGGGCGTGGCCGCGCAGGCCGCCCAGCAGGCGTAGAGGGTCCAGTCGGGGGCGCCGGACCGGACGCAGAGCAGCAGGGCGACCGGCGGCAGGACGTTGTAGAGCGCGGCCGGGACGGTCACCCGGGCCTGGCCGTAGCGGTCCACCAGCCGCCCGAGCAGCGGCATCCCGATCGCGCCGGTGACCAGTCCGGCCGCCGCGACGCTGCCGGCCAGGGCGTACGAGCCGCGCCGCTCGGCGAGCAGGACGACCAGCGAGACGCCGTTCATCGACAGCGCGAGGCGGGCGAGCAGTCCGGTGAGGGTGAAGGCGGCGGCGCCGGGGGCCGCGAACAGCCGCCGGTAGGAGGGGAGGAGGGCGCGCGGGGGCATCGGGCTCCAGGGGAGGCGGAGGGGGATGCCTCCAGCCTGGCGGCGGCGCCCGGCGGCCGTCCAACACCTGTTCCGCCGCATTCACAACACGCTGTTGTCAATGGCCGTGCGGTTGTTACCCTGCCGCCCATGCCCCGTGACCTGCACCCCCGTCTGCTCCGCGGCTTCGTCGCGACCGCCGAGACCCTGCACTTCGGCCGGGCCGCCGGGCGGCTGCACGTCGCCCAGCAGGCGCTCAGCCGGGACATCAGGGCCCTGGAGGGGCTGCTCGGCGACGCGCTGTTCACCCGTACCACCCGCAGTGTCGAACTCACCCCGGCCGGGCTGCGGTTGCTGCCCCGGGCCCGCCGGCTGCTCGCCCTGCACGACGAGATCCTGGGCGACGCCGTCCGGCCGCTGCTGCTCGACCTCAACAGCGACGTCACCGGCCCGGACCTCACCGCCGACCGGGTGCTCGAACGGGCCCGCGCGGCCTGGCCGGAGGGCGAACTGCTGGCCCGCTTCCACGGCGGCCTCGCCGCGGCCGCCGCCGAACTGCTGGCCCACCGGCTGGACGTGTCGTTCGGCCGCTTCGCCGGCCTGCCCGCCCAGCTGCGCAGCCAACTCGCCCAGGTCCCGGTGCGGTTGGAGCGGGTCTCGGTGATGATGGCGGACACCCATCCGCTGGCGGGCCGCCGGGCGCTGCGCCTCGCGGACCTCGCCGGGCACCCCGTCGACGTCTGCGCGGGGAACCCGGCCACCACCGAGTGGGCCGACCTCGGCGTGCGCCTGCTGCGCGAGCACGGCCTGGCGCCGGCCGCGCCGCACGTCCCGCCGGTGGGCGTGGACGAGACCGCCCGCTACCTCGCCCGGCACGGCGACCCGATGCTGACCACGGTCGGCGGACCGAGCCTCCCGGGGGCGGTGAACGTGCCGCTGGTGGAGCCGGTGCCGTTGAGCCTGGTCAGCCTGGTGCACCGGCCCGGCGAGCGGCATCCGGGGCTGGCGGCGCTGGTCGCCGCGGCTGCCGGGTTCGGCGCGGCCGAGGGCTGGCTGCTCCGGCCGGAGGGCAGCTGGCTGCCGGCGCCGGACGCGGCGCTGCTGGCCGGGTGACCGCGGGGCCGCGCCGGCCACGGGGCCCGGGTGGCCGCGGACCGGCCGACCGCGGCGCGACGGCCGGGGGATGCCGCCGCCCCTGCCGTCGGGGGGTCGGCAGGGGCGGCGGGTGGGCGGTGCACCGGCGGCGTCGGCGGCGGCGCGCCCCGCCCGGGCAGTGGCCGTGGACGGCCGGGTCAGGCCGCCTTGACGGCGGAGATGTCGAAGCCGAGCTTGACCTTCTCGCCGATCAGCACGCCGCCGGTCTCCAGGGCCGCGTTGTAGGTCAGGCCGAACTCGGTGCGGTCGACCACGGTCGAGCCCTCGAAGCCGACCCGCTCGGCACCGTAGGCGTCGGTGGCGCTGCCGGTGTACTCCAGGTCCAGGACGACCGGGCGGGTGGTGTCCTTGATGGTCAGGTCGCCGGCCATCCGGTAGGTGTCGCCGCGCAGCCACTCGGTCGAGGTGCTGCGGAAGCGGATCTCCGGGTAGGTGTCGGCCGCGAAGAAGTCGCCGGTGCGCAGGTGCTCGTCGCGCTGGGCCTGGTTGGTGTCGATGCTGGCGACCTTGATCACCAGGTCGGCGGAGGAGTTGCCCGGGGTGGTGCCGTCCAGGTGCAGCTTGCCGTCGTACTCGGTGAAGCGGCCCTTCACGTTGGTGATCATGGCGTGCCGGACCGAGAAGGAAACCTCGCTGTGCGTGGTGTCGACGGCCCAGTCGCCGGTCAGGTGGGCGAGGTCCGGGCCGGCCGGGGCCGTGGTGACGGCGGTCGCGGCGGCGGGGGTGGCGGTCTTGGTGCGGTTGAACAGGCCCATGGCTCCTCCTCGGGTTCGAAGCCAGTTGTTTAGGCTTCAACTTGTTGGCTCCAGCGTAGGGCGCTTTCGTTCAAATTTCAACCATGGCGCGCCACGGCCTTCGGGAGGTGCCCCGGCCGCTCCGGCGGACCGGCCCTGTCGGACCTCCCGGCTACCCTGCGAAGGACGGATCCACCCACCCGGAGAGGCCCACCCGCATGTTCGTCCTGCACGCGCTCTGGCGGGCGGACGGGCGGCTGGCGCTCTGGGCCGAGGACGCCCGGGCCCACCCCGGTGCCGCCGGGCCCGGGCCCGACCGGCCCGCCCCGCGCGCCCACCCCTACGCCTGCCCGGCCGCCGCACTGGCCGCCGTCCTCGGGGGCATCGGGCCCGGCCTCGGCTGGCTCGCCGGGCGGGCGCCCGAGCGCTGGGCCACCCTGCTGCTGCCCACCGTCGGCGCCCTGCCCGCACCCTCGCCCGACCTCCCGGTCACCCCCGCCCGGGGCGCCGCCGCGCTCGCCCCCTGGCGGGTCCCGGCCCTGCTCTTCGACACCGCGGCCGCCGCCCAGCTGCTCGGCGAGGTCTTCGACCCGCACTGGGCCGTCACCAGCACCGACCTGCCCGGCGCCGGACGGGTCGAGGTGGTGCACGGGGCCTCGCTGCGCTGGCTCACCGGCGTCCACGACCTCGCCTGGCGGGCGGTCGGCCACGGCCGGGTGCTGCCGCTGCCCGTCCTGGTGGACGGCCGCCCGCAGGCCCGCTGGCGCCCCGACCTCACCCCGGCCGGCCTCCGGGAGGCCGCCGGACTGGCGGCCGACTGCCCACCCGTCCTGCTCGGCGGGTGGCCGAACGCCGCGGAAGCGGCCGCCACCGGCCCGGGCGCCGAAGCGACGCCCGCCGGAACGACTCCCGCCGGACATCCCGCCGGAACGCCGTCCGGACCGGCCTCCGCCGGACCGCCGTCCGGACCGGCCTCCGCCGGACCGCCCGCCGCCACCGGCGAGGCCCTGCTGGACGCCGTCCTCGGAGCCCTGGTGGACGCCGAGGCCCGGGCCGCCCTGGCCGGGGCGCCCCCGCTGGTCCCGGACGGGGCGCGGGCCGGCACCGCCGCCGAACGCTGGCTGCACGCCCTCACCACCCCGGACGGCGCTCTCGCGGCCGACCCCGAGGGCGACCTCCCCGCCGCGAACCCCGCCGCCGCGAACCTCCCCGCCGGGGGCCCCGCCGACCTCGCCGACCTGCGCCGCCGGATCACCGCCTGGTACGCCGCCGCCGAGCCCACCGCGCCCGCCCTGCGGCTCTGCTTCCGCCTGCTGGAGCCGCTCGGGCCCGACCCGGACGACGCCGAGGGCCGGCCCTCCGACGACGCCTGGCAGCTGGAGTTCCTCCTCCAGGCCGTCGACGAGCCCTCCCTGCTGGTCCGCGCCGCCGACCTGCACGACGGCGGCGCCGCCCTCGCCGCGCTGTCCCGCAAGGCGCCGGACCCGGCCGACGTCCTGGTCGCCGAACTCGCCCGCGCCGCGCACCGCTGGCCGGCCCTGGCGGCCCTGCGCCACCGCTCCCGCCCGGCCGTCCTGCCCCTCGACCGGGCCGGCGCACTGGACTTCCTGCGCACCGCCGCGCCCGACCTCGCCGAGGGCGGCTTCGGCGTCCTGCTGCCCGCCTGGTGGCGCCGCCGTCCCCGGCTCGGGCTCGCCCTGCGCGCCACCACCCCGCCCGCGCCCGGTTCGCTCGCCGTCACCAGCCAGGTCGACCGGGACACCGTGGTCGCCTTCCGCTGGCAGGCCGCGCTCGGCCCGGACGGCCCGCCGCTCACCGAGCGGGAGCTCGCCGAACTCGCCGACGCCAAGAAGGGCCTGGTCCGGGTGCGCGGCACCTGGCTGGAGGCCGACCAGGCGCAGATCGCCGCGGCGCTGGCCTTCCTCGCCGAGCAGCGCGACGGCGTCCTCGCCACCGCCGACCTGCTGCGCCTGGCCCTCGACCCCGAGGCCGTGGTCGCCGGTCTGCCCGTCACCGCCGTCCGCGCGGACGGCCCGCTCGGGGACCTCCTCGCCGGGCGCGCCGCCCCCGCCCCCGTGCCCGCCCTGCCCCCGGACTTCGGTGCCGTCCTGCGGCCCTACCAGGAGCGCGGGCTGGCCTGGCTGCGGGCGATGAGCGGGCTCGGCCTCGGCGCGGTGCTCGCCGACGACATGGGCCTCGGCAAGACCGTCCAGACCCTCGCCCTGCTGGCCGTCGAGCGAGCCGAGGGCGCCACCGGCCCCACCCTGCTGGTCTGTCCGATGTCCCTGGTCGGGAACTGGCAGCGGGAGGCCGAGCGCTTCGCCCCCGGCCTGCGGCGGTACGTGCACCACGGCTCCGACCGCCTCGGCCCGGACGGGCTCGCCGACGCCCTGCGGGGCGTGGACCTCGTCATCACCACCTACGGGCTGGTCCAGCGCGACCTCGCGGCACTGCGCGCCGTCCGCTGGCGGCGGGTGGTCGCCGACGAGGCGCAGCACATCAAGAACGCCGGTGCCGCGCAGTCCCGGGCCGTCCGCGCGCTGCCCGTCATCCGGCACCGGATCGCCCTGACCGGCACCCCGGTCGAGAACCGGCTGGCCGAGCTGCACGCCGTCCTGGACTTCGCCAACCCCGGGCTGCTCGGCCCGGCCGAACGCTTCAAGGAGCGCTACGCGATCCCGGTGGAACTGCACCGCAACCCCGAGCGCACCGCCGAACTCCGGCGCCGCACCGAGCCGTTCGTGCTGCGCCGGCTCAAGTCCGATCCGGCGGTGGCGGCCGAGCTGCCGGGGAAGCAGGAGATGACCGTCTGGTGCAGCCTCACCGCCGAACAGGCCGGCCTCTACCAGGCCGTGGTGGCCGACCTGCTGCAACGGGTCGAGGGCGTCCGGGGCGTCGAGCGGCGCGGTACGGTGCTCGCCGCGATCGGCAAGCTCAAGCAGGTGTGCAACCACCCGGCCCAACTGCTGCACGACGGCTCGGCGTTGGGTGAGCGGTCCGGCAAGGTGGCCCGACTGGCGGAGCTGCTGGAGGAGGCGCTGGCGGAGGGGGACCGCACCCTGGTCTTCACCCAGTACGCCGAGTTCGGCACCATGCTCCGCCCGTACCTGGCCCGCCGGCTCGGGGAGGAGGTGCTCCACCTGCACGGGGGAGTCCCGCGGGCGCGCCGCGAGGAGCTGGTCGAGCGATTCCAGTCCCCGGACGGGCCCGGGGTGTTCCTGCTCTCGCTGCGGGCCGGCGGCACCGGGCTCAACCTGACGGCCGCCAACCAGGTGATCCACCTGGACCGCTGGTGGAACCCGGCCGTCGAGGAGCAGGCCACCGACCGCGCGTTCCGGATCGGCCAGCGCCGGGACGTCCAGGTCCGCCGCCTGGTCTGCGTCGGCACCGTCGAGGAGCGGATCGACGAACTCCTGGCGGCCAAGAGGTCCCTGGCCGAGTCGGTGGTCGGCGCGGGGGAGCGCTGGCTGACCGACCTGCCGGTGGAGGCCCTGCGCGAACTGGTCGCGCTCACCCGCGAGGACGCCGTCGCCGAGGAGGACGCATGACGGACCGGCCCACCCCCGCCGCGGACGCTCCGGCCACGGACGCCGCCGGGCCGAACGCTCCCGCGAACGCCCCGGCGCCGCCCGCCCCCGCGCCGAACGCCCCCGCGGTGAACGTCGCCGCCTACTGGGGCGGCGGGTTCACCCTGCGCCCGGCCCCGCCCGAGCACCCCGACGAGGCCGGGGGGCCCTCGCTCCGCCGCCTCGGCCGGTCCGGCGTGACCGTCCGGGGCCGCGACCTCGCCACCCTGCTCGCCCCCGCCTACCGGGCCTTCCTCGACTGACGCACCCTCCGGCCGCGCCGGCCGCGTGGGGTAGCGTCGGCCGGGTGACCGACACTCCCGACGCCGCGGGCCCGGAGGACTTCGAGCAGCACCGCCGGATGATCTTCGGCATCGCCTACCGGAGCTCGGCAGCCTCACCGACGCCGAGGACCTCGTCCAGGACACCTGGCTGCGCTGGACCCGGGTCCGCGGCCCGGTCGCCAACCCGGGCGGCTACCTGGCCCGGACGGTCACCAACCTCGCGCTCACCCGGCTCGGTTCGGCGGCCGTCCGCCGCGAGACCTACCCCGGCACCTGGCTGCCCGAGCCGCTGGTCGCCGGACCGGACGCGGCCGACGGGGCCGAGCGTGCCGAGACGGTCTCGCTCGCCCTGCTGGTCGTGCTGGAGAGCCTCTCGCCGCTGGAACGGGCCGTCTTCGTCCTCAACGAGGCCTTCGGCTTCTCCTACCGGGAGATCGCCGAGGCGCTGGACCGCACCGAGGCCGCCTGCCGCCAGGTCGGCAGCCGGGCCAGGGCGCACGTCCGGGCCCGTCGGCCGCGCTACGACGCCCCGCCGGAACTGCGCCGCCGGGCCACCGACGAGTTCCTCGCGGCCTGCGCCGGCGGCGACCTCAACCGGGTGCTCGAACTGCTCGCCCCCGAGGTCACCGCCTGGACCGACGGGGGCGGGGTGGTCAGTGCCGCGCTGCGTCCGGTCACCGGCGCCCGGAACGTCGCCCGCTTCCTGCTCGGCGTGCTCGGCCGACTGGGCGGGGGCGCCGCCGCCCGGCCGGTGCTGGTCAACGGCCAGCCCGGTCTGCTGCTCACCCTGGACGGCGTGGTCGACGCCGTCTCCGTCCTCGAGTTCGTCGAGGCGCCGGACGGCGGGCTGCGGATCGCCGAGCTGCGCACCGTCCGCAACCCGGCGAAGCTCGCCCACCTGACCGGTGCCCCGGGCCTGACCGGTGCCCCGGGCGGGGCTTGACCCTCGACCTGGTCGAGCCCGCAGAGTCACGGCATGGAGAGCGAGCTGCACAGCATCGGCGAACTGGCCCGTGCCAGCGGCCTCGGGGTCGGCACCCTGCGCTACTACGACGGCGCGGAGGTGCTCGCCCCCGCCTGGGTCGACCCGCAGACCGGCTACCGCTGGTACCGGCCCGGGCAACTCGCCGACGCCCGCCTGCTGGCCCGGCTGCGCCGGGTCGGCCTGCCGCTGGCCGGCATCCGCGCCGTGCTCGGCGCGGCCCCCGGCTCCGGCGAGGCCCGGCGGGTGCTCGACGCGCACCTGCGCCGGCTGGAGGACGGCCTCACGGACGCCCGCCGCGAGCTCTCCCTGATCCGCGTGATGATCGACCAGAGGGAGCGACCGATGACCGCCACACCCGCCGAGTCCCGCCTCACCGTCCGGTCCGAGGAGCTGGCCGCCGCCCTGGACGCGGTGCGCTTCGCCGTCGGAGGGGGCCCGGAGGCCCCCGCCCTCGCCGGGGTGCTGTTCGAGCCGGACGGGCCGGTGCTGCGGCTGGTCGCCACCGACCGCCACCGGATGGCGCTCGCCGAGCTGCCCGCCTCCGCCGACCCCTCGACGGGCTCCGCGGCCGCCGCCGGCGTGATCGTCCCCACCGCACTGGTGGACGCCCTGCGCGCGCTGCTCGGCGCGGCGGCGGAGGGCCCCACCGGGGTCGCGCTCACCCTCGGCGGCGGCCTGGTCCGCGCCGAGACCGGCGGCCACCGGATCGAGGGCACCGTCCTGGACTTCGACTACCCGGACCACCGCGCGGTCACCCGGCTCGAACCGGAGCACCGGATCGGCCTCTCCGCCGCCGAACTGCGCACCGCCGTCGAGAACGGCGCCACCCGCACCCTGCCCTCCGGGCCGCACGGCGCGGAGTGCGCCGTCACCGTCCTCGCCCTCACCGCGGACGGCGGCCTCACGGTCGCCGACGACGGGACGGCGTCCGACGCCCTGCGGGTGGCGGTCAACCGCGACTTCCTGCTGGACGCCCTGCGGGCCGGTCGGCCCGAGCAGCTGGTGCTCGAACTCGGCGGCCCGATCGCCCCGTTGGCGATCCGCACCCCGGGCCGGGACGGCACCTTCTCCGTCCTGATGCCGGTCCGGGTGCCCGAACCCGTCGGATCCTCCGAGTGATCCGCCCGGGCGTCGGACCCTAGGGTCGCCGCATGGAGACCTCCGGAGGCTTCGCCGCCGCCTGGCCCGCGCTCGCACCCGCCGCACGCCGGTGCCTGGAACTCGCCCACCAGGCCTGGCGTGCCGGCGGCCTGCCGGTGGGCGCCGTGCTCACCGACGCCGCCGGCGCGATCGTCGCCGAGGGCCGCAACCGCGCGTACGACGCCGGGGGCGGCGCCGACGCCCTCCGGGGCACCCCGCTCGCGCACGCCGAACTCAACGCGCTCGCCGGGGCCCGCACGGCCTGGGACCTGACCACCCACACCCTGTGGAGCAGCCACCGGCCCTGCGCGATGCGCGCGGCCGCCGCGGCCTTCACGGGCGTCGGGACGGTCCGCTACCTCGCCGCCGACCCGTGGGCGGAGTCGGTCGGGCACCGGCCGGCGGAGACCGTCCGCACCCTCGGGCCGGCCCCGGAAGGCTGGCCCGGGGCGGTCGCCACCGCGCTGTTCCTCGCCGACACCGTGCGCCGGGCCGGCCCCGAGCACCGCACCGTCCGGGCCGCCCTCCGCGCCGACCCCGCCACCGCCCGGCTCGCCGTCGACCTCGGCACCGACCCGGCCCTCCGCTCGGCGGACCTCCCCGCCCTCCTCGCCGCCCTCTGGCCCCGCATCACCGCCGCCGCCGGCCCCGGGGCCTGACCGCTCCGGGCGTTTGCTGCTGCTAGCACCCTGCTTGCATTTGCAAGCGCAATGCTGCACGCTGCTGGCATGGCCTCACTGAACGTCGGCTCGCTGGGCGAGTACATCCGCGAGCAGCGCCGGAACGCGCAGTACTCACTGCGGCAGCTGGCGGAGGCCGCCGGCGTGTCGAACCCGTACCTCAGCCAGATCGAGCGAGGGTTGCGCAAGCCGAGCGCGGAGATCCTGCAGCAGATCGCCAAGGCGCTGCGGATCTCGGCGGAGACGCTGTACGTCCAGGCCGGGATCCTGGAGGAGCGGCGCGGTGAGGGCCTGGAACTGCGGGCCGCGATCCTGGCCGATCCGCTGGTCAACGAGCAGCAGAAGCAGGCGCTGCTCGCGGTCTACGACGCCTTCCTCAAGGAGAACGCCGCCCTGCGGGGCCCGGCCGCCGAGGCCGTGCCCGGCGCCGGCACTCCACCAGCCTCCGGCCCGACGACCGACGGCTCAGCCCACCAGAACACCCACCGGGAGGACCGGTAAGCATGCCGATCACCGACGAGATCAAGAAGACCCTCAGCGACCCGACCCCGCTGTACGCCCTCGCCGGCGCCGGGGACCTCGCCTACGAGAAGCTGCGCGAGGTGCCGGCCCGGGTGGAGGCGCTGGCGGCGGACCGCAAGGGCGCGCAGGAGATGGCCACCGCCCGCCTGCAGGAGGCGCAGACGAAGCTGGCCGAGGCGCAGGCCAAGGTCACCGGCAGCGTCGCGGCCTTCCCGGTCGACGTGAAGGTGCTGCAGGAGCAGGCCCAGAGCTTCGCGCTCCAGCAGGTCGGTCGCGCGGTCGAGCTGGCGGTGAAGGCCAAGGAGGCGTACGACGAGCTGGCCGAGCGCGGCAAGGCCGTGGTGGACCGGACCCGTCCGGCCGCCCCCGCCGAGTCGTCGCAGCCGGTGGTCGTGGAGCAGGAGCAGGAGCCGGTCGAGGCCGAGCTGGTCGAGGACGAGCCCGCCGGGGGCTCCGCCGACGACACCGGGGCCGCGGCGCCGGCCGCCCCGAAGCGGTCCACCCGCGCCCGGAAGGGTTCCACCGACTCCCGGTGAGTGAAGGGCCGCCGAACGGGGCACATCCGGTGACCGCGGGACGTTGACCCCAGGGCGGACGGCCCGGCGTGCCAGGATGGACGGCGGCCGGAGCGCCGGAGCCGGGAGACAGAGGAGAACACGATGGGCGGAGTGGCCCAGATTCTGGACTTGGCCTACCTGAACCCGATCTGGTGGATGTCCGTCGCGATCCTGGCCTACAAGCTGTTCGCCCTGCTCGACGCGGCCACCCGCCGCGAGGACGCCTACCGGGCGGCGGACAAGAAGACCAAGCCGTTCTGGCTGGCGATCCTGGCGATCGCCTTCGGCTGGGACCTGCTCTTCGGGGTCAACTTCTTCACCGGCATCGGGACGCTCGCCGGCCTGGTCGCGTCGATCGTCTACGTGGTGGACGTGCGCCCGGCGATCCGGGCGCTGACCGGCGGCACCGGCCGGGGCGGCCGCAGCAACACCGGTCCGTACGGGCCCTGGTAGACCGGGCGGTCCGTCGACGTCACGGCCCGGGCGGGTGGTTCACCCGCCCGGGCCGTCGCGCGTCCGGGGCCCGGCCGGTCCGGTGGTGCCCGGTCGTGCCCGGCCGGTGCCGCCGGTCAGCGCCCGGCCGGGTCGGAGCGTGTCCGGTCCTGTCCGGGCGGCCTCGGCCGGGGGATCAACCGAGGATCAGCTGTACCGGGTTGCGTTCCAGCAGCAGCACCGCGACGTCGTCCGTCAGCGCGCCGCCGTTCAGCTCCTCGACCTCGGCGATGGCGCTGTCGACGAGCCGGCCCCGGGTGAGCCCGGCGGCCTGGTGGTCGCCGATGAGGTCCGCCAGCCCGTCCTGGCCGAGGCGGCGGGAGCCGGCCCCGACCCGGCCCTCGATCAGCCCGTCGGTGTAGAGCAGGAGCCGCCAGCCGGGGTGGAGTTCGAGCTCGTGCGCGGGCCAGGCGGCCCCTCCGTCGTGGCAGGGCAGCAGTCCGAGCGCGGGCCCGGCGAGGTCGGCGGGCAGGGTGAGCGGTTCGTGGTCGCGGCCGAGCAGCAGGGGTGCGGGGTGCCCGGCGAGGTAGAGGCGGGCCCGTTCGCAGGTGCCGAGGGAGCTGAGGTCGCCGCTGGAGCCGCCGGGCTCGATGACGAGCATGCACAGCGTCGCGAAGATCTCGTCGCTGCGCCGCTCGTGCTCCAGCACGTGCTGGAGGGTGGTGAGCAGCTCCTCGCCGGTGAGGCCCGCGAAGACGAGGGTGCGCCACGCTATCCGGAGGGCGACGCCGAGGGCGGCCTCGTCCGGGCCGTGGCCGCAGACGTCGCCGATCACGACGTGGACGGTGCCGTCGTCGGTGCGGACGGCGTCGTAGAAGTCGCCGCCGAGCAGGGCGCGGCGGCGGCCGGGGCGGTAGCGCCGGGTGAAGGAGAGGCCGGCGCCGTCGAGCAGCGGGGTGGGCAGCAGGTGGCGCTGGAGCCGGGCGTTCTCCTGGCCGCGCAGTTCGGCCTCGACCAGGCGGCGTTGGGACTCGTCGGCGCGCTTGCGTTCGACGGCGTAGCGCAGGGCGCGGGCGAGCAGCGGGCCGTCCGTCTCGTGCTTGATCAGGAAGTCCTGGGCGCCGGCGGCGACGGCGGCCGCGCCCAGTTCGGCGCCGGCCGCGTCGGTGAGGACCACCACCGCGGTGTGCGGGGCCCGGCGGAGCAGCTCGTGCAGTCCCTCCAGGCCGTCCGAGGCGTCGGAGGGGTGCGGCAGGTCGGCGGGTGCGGCCAGGTCGAGCAGCACGCAGCTGAACTCGGCGCTGCGGGGGCGACCGCGCCGGGCGCCGTGCGGGGGAGCGCCCAGCAGCTCGGTGGCCTGTTCCAGGCCGCGGGCCCAGTGGATCTCGATGGAGGTGCCGCTGTCGGCGACCGCCGCCTTGATCAGCTGTGCGTCGGAGGCGTCGTCCTCGATGACCAGCAGCCTGAGCGGTGCGCTGCCGTGCGTGACGGAGGTCTCGGCCGGTTGGGCGTTTCGGGCCTGGGACCGCGGGTGAGGTATCTGGGGAGGGGACGTCACCGGATTGCTGCTGGTCGGGCGGTTACGGGCATGGCCGACGGGGGCGCCGTCATGGGCGCCCGGCAGGTCCGCGGCACCAGGTGCCCGCCCGTCTCCCGTTGCGGGCATCGGTGGTTCCTCCCTTTCCCCGAGTGCGTAACGGTCGGCGTCCGTCCGCAGTGCCCGCCTGGCACCGTGCGTCGGGGAACTTCTCGCGACCATAACGTGATCTCCGGGGATTTCTCTGGCCGACCGGCGCCGTTGTGGTTATTGCCACGCCGGTGGCGGTGTGGTGATGGGACTCGGACGACGGCTCGGATCCCGCCCCTGTGGCGGCCGGGCCGGGTGGGGAGAGGGAACGGATGACGGTGACGCGGATCACCCTGGTCGAGGGTGACATCACGGAACAGCAGGTGGACGCGGTGGTGAACGCCGCGAACTCCTCTCTGCTGGGCGGTGGCGGCGTGGACGGCGCGATCCACCGCAAGGGCGGGCCGCAGGTCCTGGAGGACTGCCGCCGCCTGCGCGCCTCGCACTGGGGCGGAGGGCTGCCCACGGGGCGCGCGGTGGCGACGACGGCCGGGCGGCTGCCGGCCCGGTGGGTGGTGCACACCGTCGGGCCGGTGTACCTGGAGGAGGAGTACGAGGAGCGGGCGGGGCTGCTGGCCTCCTGCTATCGCGAGTCGCTGCGCACGGCGGCGGAGCTCGGCGCGCGCACGGTGGCGTTCCCGGCGGTGTCGGCCGGGGTGTACGGCTGGCCGCCGGCCGACGCGGCCCGGATCGCGCTCGGCACCGTCGCGCAGGTGCTGGACGGCGGTGACGCGCGGGCGGGCGCGGAGCTGGCGGAGGTGCGGTTCGTGCTGTTCGGGGCGTCGATGTACGAGGTGTTCGACCGGGTCGGGCGGGAGCTGCTCGGGCTGGGGTAGCGCGGGCTGGGCGCGCGCGGCTGTCGTCGTCCGGCTCTGTCGTCGTCCGGCTCTGTTGTTGCGTGGGGTCTTCCTGCGCGGGGTGTCCTGCGAGGGGCGTTCCCTGTACGGGCTGGATCGGTCGCGGCCCGGGCGTGACCAGGGCACGTCCGGGGCCGGGCGGTGGTGCGGTGGCACCGTCCGGTGGCGTCCATCGTGGCGTGGCGGGGCGTCAACACGCCAGAGGTATTCGATAACTCGTTCGAGTGAATGAGCGGGATCGTGCGGGATCGTGCACCAGGGCCGACCGCACGGGCACCGGAAACGTCGCCCACGGGCACCGGAAACGTCGCCCACGGGCGTCGGAACCGGGGCTACGGCGCGAGCGCGCTCCACGGCACCGTGACCTCGCCCTGCCGCCACCGCCCGCGCGCGTCCACCAGCGGCCAGGCGCCCGCCAGCGCGGTGCACGCCGCCACCCAGCGCTGCCGGGCGCCGAAGGCCCCGTACGGCGCGGCCGCCGCCCAGGCCCGGTCGAAGTCGGCCAGGAAGGCGTGCACCGGCCGGCCCGGCACGTTGTGGTGGATCAGCGCCTTCGGCAGCCGTTCGGCCAGGTCGGAGGGTTGGTCGAGGCCGCCCAGCCGGGCCGCGAAGGTCACCGTCCGGGGGCCCTCGGGGCCGAGCGCCACCCAGACGTGCCGGCGCCCGATCTCGTCGCAGGTGCCCTCGACCAGCAGCCCGTCCGGGGCCAGCCGGGCGCAGAGCCGCTCCCACACCGCGGCCACCGCCGACTCCTCGTACTGCCGCAGCACGTTGGCGGCCCGGATCAGCTGGGCCGGCGCGCCGCCGTCCAGCGGCACCTCGAAGCCGCCGCGCCGGAAGGTGAGCAGGGGCGGCCGGGCGTACGGCAGCGCGGCCGCGACCCGCTCCGGCTCGATCTCGATCCCGACCACCCGGACGTCCGGGCGCACCGCGTGCAGCCGTCCGGCCAGTTCGACGGCCGTCCACGGCGCGGCGCCGTAGCCGAGGTCGACCGCGACGGGCGGCCGCTCGGCGGCGCGCAGCGTGCGGCCGAGCGCGTGGGCGATCCAGCGGTCCATCCGCCGCAGCCGGTTGGTGTTGGTGGTGCCCCGGGTGACCGTCCCGACCGGCCGCCCGGTCCGCCCGCGGGCGGGTGCGGTCGGGGGGTCGAAGGAGGCAGCCATGCCTGGAAGGGTATCCGGGCCGCCGGCGGCACCGCCGTGACCTGCGGCGTCGCCCGGCCCGCGGGCTCGTCGGCCGGACCGGGAATGCGGGGCGGTCCACGCGCGGTTGGCACACTGGTGGTGATGTGTGCCCGGACGGGGCAGCGCACACCGGACAACGGGCGGCCCGTGCGCGGGCCGTCGAGACGGGCCGCACAGAGGAGGCTTCAGTCAGGTGATCCAGCACCCCGTCCGTTCGGTACGCCGTGCCCAGCCCGCCGCTCCCGCGCGGGGCCGGCTCCAGTCACTCGTGCCGGGCCGCCGCCGCCCGCGCCGGATAGCCATGCTGAGCGTCCACACCTCGCCCCTGCACCAGCCCGGCACGGGCGACGCCGGCGGCATGAACGTCTACATCGTGGAGCTGGCCAAGCGGCTGGCCGCGCTGAACATCGAGGTGGAGGTGTTCACCCGGGCGATCTGCTCGGACGACGCGCCCACCGTCGAGCTGGCCCCGGGCGTCCTGGTCCGGCACGTCACCGCCGGGCCGTACGAGGGCCTGCTGAAGGAGGACCTGCCGGCCCAGCTGTGCGCCTTCACCCACGGCGTGCTGCGGACGGAGGCGGGGCACCGCCCCGGCCACTACGACCTGGTGCACTCGCACTACTGGCTCTCCGGGCAGGTCGGCTGGCTGGCGGCGCAGCGCTGGGGGGTGCCGCTGGTGCACACCATGCACACCATGGCCAAGGTCAAGAACGCGGCGCTGGCCGAGGGCGACACGCCCGAGCCCGCGGCACGGGTGATCGGTGAGACCCAGGTGGTGGAGGCGGCCGACCGGCTGATCGCCAACACCACCGAGGAGGCCGCCGAGCTCGCCCTGCACTACGCCGCCCGGCCCGACCAGCTGGCCGTCGTCCACCCCGGGGTCAACCTGGAGGTGTTCCGCCCGGGCGGGCCGTCCGCGCGCGCCGGGGCCCGGGCCCGGCTCGGCCTGCCGCAGGACGCCGCGGTGCTGCTCTTCGCCGGGCGGATCCAGCCGCTGAAGGCGCCGGACGTGCTGCTGCGGGCGGTCGGCGAGCTGCTCGCGCGCCGCCCCGAGCTGCGCGAGCGCCTGGTGGTGCCGGTGGTCGGCGGCCCCTCGGGCACCGGGCTGGCCCGGCCGGAGAGCCTGCACAAGCTCGCCGCCCAGCTGGGCATCGGCGACGTGGTGCGCTTCCACCCGCCGGTCGGCCAGGCGCGGCTCGCCGAGTGGTACCGCGCGGCGACGGCGCTGGTGATGCCCTCGTACAGCGAGTCCTTCGGGCTGGTCGCCCTGGAGGCGCAGGCCTGCGGCACCCCGGTGGTGGCGGCCGCCGTCGGCGGACTGCCGGTCGCGGTGCGGGACGGCCGGACGGGCACGCTGGTCGACGGCCACGACCCGGTGGCCTGGGCGCACGCGCTGGAGCCGTACGTCATCGACCCGGACCTGGTCGCCCTGCGCGGTGCGGCGGCGGCCCGGCACGCGGCCGGCTTCGGCTGGGACACCGCCGCGGCCACCACCGCCGACGTCTACGCCGGCAGCCTGGCCCGCCCGGCCGGGCGGCTGGCCGCCGCCCGCCGCCGACTGGCCTGAGCCGGCCCGGCGGCCGGCAGCGGCCGGCCGCCGGGGCACGCCGCCGGGCCGTGTCCCGCTGGTGCGCGCGGCCGGTACCGCCGAGTAACGTCACCCTCATGGCAATCCGCACCAAGGACGAGGCCCTGACCCTCCTGCGCACCGCCCTGGACGACGCCGGCGCGGCCTGGGAGCCGGCCGCCACGGATCCGTACACGCTGGTCGTGACGCTCCCGGGCACCCGCAAGCTGAGCACCGCCTGCGCCCTGCGGGTCGGCGACCACACCCTGTCGGTGAACGCCTTCGTGATCCGCCGCCCGGACGAGAACCACGAGGGCGTCTACCGCTGGCTGCTGGAGCGCAACACCCGGCTGTACGGCGTCGCGTACGCCGTCGACCCGCTCGGCGACGTCTACCTGGCCGGCCGCCTGCCGCTCGAGGTGCTCACCCCGGACGCCGTGGACCGGCTGCTCGGCACGGTGCTGGAGAACGCCGACGAGCCGTTCAACACCCTGCTGGAGCTGGGCTTCGCCTCGGCGATCCGGCGCGAGTGGGAGTGGCGCACCAAGCGCGGGGAGTCCACCCGCAACCTGGCCGCCTTCGCCCACCTCGCCGCCCCGGCCGCCCCCGCCCCCGCGGCCGACTGACCGCCGGCCGCCGGGACCGGGCCCGGCCGCCCCGGGCCGCCCCGACCTCAGGCGTCCGCCGGAGCCTTCGCCGTCGCGACGGGAGCCCCGGTCACGACGGGAGCCGCGGTCGCGACGGCAGTCGGGGGAACCGGGGCCGTCGCCACCACCGCGGTCGCCCCGCTCCCGCCGACCGCTGCGGGGCCCGGCCGGCGCGCCAGCAGCACGTAGCCGACCGCGGCGGCCGTGCCGCACATCCCGCAGGCGGTCCAGAGCACCCCGCCGCCGGCCCGTTCCAGCAGCAGACCGCCCGCGGCCGGCCCCAGGAACGAGGCGAGCGACCAGGAGAGCGAGTACACGCCCTGGTAACGACCGCGCGCGTGGGTCGGCGACAGCTCGGCGACCAGGCCCATCAGGGTCGGCGTGTAGAGGATCTCCCCGATCGTCCAGACCGCCACCGTGAGCGCGTAGAACCAGGCGGACGAGCCGGCCAGCGCCGTCAGCCCGAACCCCCAGCCGATGAAGAGCGCGGCCGCCGCCAGCATGGCCGTCCGGCTGCGCCCCTCGACCCAGCGGGAGAGCGGGATCTGCAGCAGCACGATCAGCAGCCCGTTCAGCCCGATGACCAGGCCGTACTGGGTGGAGGTGATCCCCCAGCGGCCCATCTCCACCGCGAGCGTGGTGGAGCCCTGCTGGAGCACCAGGGCGAGCACCAGGGTGAGCCCGACCACCGCCATGAACCGGCGGTCCCGGAAGACGGTGACGATGCCGACCGCCGGCTCCGCGGACTTCGCGGCCGGGGCGTCGGGCTTGGTCTCCGGGATCCTGACGAAGATCACCACCGCGCAGAGCACCGTGGAGAGCGCGTCCAGCAGGAACAGCGCGAGGTAGCCGTGGGTGGCGATCACACCGGCGACGGCGGAGGAGAGGCCGAAGCCGAGGTTGATCGCCCAGAAGTTCAGCGAGTAGGCGCGGACGCGGTCCTCGACCGGCACGATGTCGGCGATGATCGCCGAGGTGGCGGGCCGGGTGGCGTTGTTGCAGAAGCCGACCAGGAAGGCCACCACGGCGATGGCCACCCGGCCGTCCGCGAAGCCGAGCACGGCGGTGAACAGGGCCGCGCCGAGCTGGGCGGCGACCAGGGTCGGCCGGCGCCCGATCCGGTCGGTCAGCACACCGGCGACGATCGCCGAGGACGCCGCACCGAGGCCGAACAGGGAGGCCACCAGGCCCGCGTAGAAGGGCGAGTACCCGCGCTCGCTGGTCAGGTAGAGCGCCAGGAAGGTGACCACGAAGGCGCCGAGCCGGTTGACCAGCGTGGACACCCAGAGCCACCAGAACTGGCGCGGCAGCCCGCCCACCGTCTCCTGCACCACTCTTCGGATCCGTGGGTTGGCCGGTGCGGCGAAGAGCATGTGGGGGCTCCCGTGTGCGGGCGTCCGCTGAGCGGAACGGGCAGGCCCGGCCAGCCGACGCGTGTAAGTGTCATTCCTGCTGCGCAGACATTACACATGGGGTTGAGGTCCCCACCAGCGCTTTTTCGGGCTCCACTAAGCTGGTGGCCATGGCTGACACGACGTACCGACTCATCCTGCTTCGCCACGGCGAGAGCCAGTGGAACCAGAAGAACCTGTTCACCGGTTGGGTCGACGTCGACCTCAACGAGAAGGGCGAGAAGGAGGCCGCCCGCGGTGGCGAGCTCCTGGCCGCCGAGGGCCTGTTCCCCGACGTGGTGCACACCTCGCTGCTGCGCCGTGCCATCCGCACCTCGCAGATCGCCCTGGACAAGGCCGACCGCCACTGGATCCCGGTCAACCGCAGCTGGCGCCTGAACGAGCGGCACTACGGCGCGCTCCAGGGCAAGGACAAGGCCCAGACCCTGGCCGAGTTCGGCGAGGAGCAGTTCCAGCTGTGGCGTCGCTCCTACGACACCCCGCCGCCGGTGCTGGCCGACGACAACGAGTACTCGCAGGCCGGTGACGCCCGCTACGCGGAGATCCCGAGCGAGCTGCGTCCGCGCACCGAGTGCCTCAAGGACGTCGTCGAGCGGATGCTCCCGTACTGGTACGACGCCATCGTCCCGGACCTCGCCGCCGGCAAGACCGTCCTGGTCACCGCCCACGGCAACAGCCTGCGCGCGCTGGTCAAGCACCTCGACGGCATCTCCGACGAGGACATCGCCGGCCTGAACATCCCGACCGGCATCCCGCTCGTCTACGAGCTCGACGCCGACTTCAAGCCCGTCGCCAAGGGCGGCCGCTACCTCGACGCGGAGGCCGCCGCCGCCGCCATCGAGGCCGTCAAGAACCAGGGCAAGAAGTAACGCCCGACTGCTTGCAGGCCCCGCCTCCCGGTTCCTTGGGTTCTAGGGGTCGTTGCAACACGTGGTCGGTTTGATCAGGCCGCGACGAGTCTATGCAGGCGCTCGGCTGGGGTTTCCCAGCCGAGCGTTTTGCGTGGGCGGCCGTTGAGTTCGGCGGCGACGTGGGCCAGGTGTTCCGGGTCGTGGACGGCGAGGTCGGTGCCCTTGGGGAAGTATTGCCTCAGCAGGCCGTTCGTGTTCTCGTTCGAGCCTCGCTGCCACGGGCTGGCGGGATCGCAGAAGTAGACCGGGATGTCGGTGGCGATCGTGAACGAGCCGTGGGCGGCCATCTCGGCGCCCTGGTCCCAGGTCAGCGAGCGGACCAGGTGGGTGGGCAGGGCCCGGACGGTGGCCACCAGGGCGTCGCGGACCTGCTCGGCGGTGCGGCCATGGGGCAGGTGCACGAGCATCACGTAGCGGGTGGCCCGTTCGACCAGCGTGCCGATGGCGGAGCCGCCGTCCTTGCCGATGATCAGATCGCCTTCCCAATGCCCGGGGACGGCCCGGTCCTCGACCTCGGCGGGCCGTTCGCTGATCATCACCATCGGGGTGGCGAAACGCGGCTGCCGGCAGGCGGCCTGGCGGTGCGGCTTGCGGCGCGCGCGTCCGGTGCGCAGGGCTGCCGCGAGCTCACGGCGCAGTTCACCCCGGCCCTGGACATACAGGGCCTGGTAGACCGTTTCGTGTACCACGTGCATCTCCGGCCGCTCGGGAAAGGTGTCCCGCAGAGCCTGGCAGATCTGCTCCGGACTCCACTTCCTGTCCAGGCGGTCCTGGATGAAGTCCCGCAGCCCGGCGTTCTCGGCGATCTTCCCTGTCTTCGGCCGGGGCCGTCGGGCATCGGCACGGGCCTGGGCGGCATGGGGCCGGTAACTTCCGCTGCCCGGACGGCTGTTGCGCCGGATCTCCCGACTGATCGTGGACGGGCTGCGGCCCAGCTCGCCGGCGATCGCCCGGATGGTGGCCTTCTCGCGGATCCGGTCGGCGATGTGGATCCGCTCGTCCTCACGCAGGTACCGGGACACGGCGCAGGGCGCCCGCTCGGGTCGAGCGGGCGCCCTGAACCTCTTCGGGTCCGTCCGGCCGTTGCGCCACTCGCGTCCAGTACGCGGGTGAACGCCCACCAGCCGGGACGCCTCTCTGTTGCTGTAGCCCTGTCGCACGAGCCGGAAGTATTCCTCCCGTTCGGCACGGAGCTTCCTGGGCCCCTGCGGCTTCCGGTCCCCGCGAATCTCGAAGTCCATCGCACCCCTTCAGCTGGGGTGTTGCGACAACCGCTAGAACCCAAGTTCGCCGGGGGCGGGGCCTTTGTCGTTCCGGGGGTGGCGTGTCGGTGGGGGTGGTCAACCAGCCTGTGTGGCAGGGGAGTTGTGGTCGGCGAAAATGGTTCAGACCATTGACGGGTGGTGGCGGCTGCTCCTACCGTGAGGGCACCGGCTGGCGCAAGCATGCCAAGGATCCCCCCGTCCTGGCCGCCGCACCCCACGCGCGCGACCGCGCCCCGGCGCACTCTCCATCCACCCCCACGGAGGAGCACCATGCGCACACGTCACATCGTCGGGGCGGCCGTCGCCGCGCTCGCGATCCCGCTCACCTTCGCGCTCCCGGCGCAGTCCCACGGCTACATCTCGACGCCGCCCAGCCGGGCCGCGCTCTGCGGAGCGGACGCGGTGGCCTGGGACTGCGGGGACATCCAGTGGGAGCCGCAGAGCGTCGAGGGCCCGAAGGGCTTCCCGAACTCCGGGCCCGCGGACGGCACCATCTGCGCCGGCGGCAACTCGCGCTTCGCGGAGCTGGACGACCCGCACGGCGGCGCCTGGCCGGCCACGTCGGTGCGGGCGGGCCAGCAGCTCACCTTCACCTGGAAGTTCACCGCGCGGCACGCGACCACGAGCTTCAAGTACTACCTGACCAAGGCGGGTTACGACGCGAGCCGGCCGGTCACCAGGGCGAGCCTGGAGCTGACGCCCTTCCTGACCGTCCCCTACAACGGCCGTCAGGTGCCGAGCACCCTCAGCCACACCGCGACCCTCCCGAGCGGGCGGACCGGCCACCAGGTGGTCGTCTCGGTCTGGGAGATCGCCGACACCGGGAACGCCTTCTACTCCTGCACCGACGTGCAGTTCTGAGACCCGCCCCGAGGCCCCGGAGGACGTGTCCGGGTGCGCGGCTGCCGGTCGTGGCGGTCGCGCACCCGGGTGGTCGGGGCGGCCCGGGGCGTCCTCAGTGGCCGCAGCAGCCACCGTCCACGCCGCCGCACTGGCAGGGCGCGCCGGACTGGCAGCCGCAGCCGCAGCCCGGACCGCAGCCGCAGCCGGCCGCGAGGACGGGCAGCAGCCTGGGGGCGGGCGGCGTGGAAGTGTCGTGGGCCGGTGCCGGTCGGGTGGGGTTGGCGTTCATCGTGCTGAACCCTCCTAGTGACGGGCACGCGTCGGTGCCCACGGCTTCGAGTGAAACCGCCGATCGGAGGGAGCGTCAACGGGCGCGCAGGGGTGGGGAGTACGAAGGGCCGTGCTTCCCCACCACCCCCGCCGCGGGTTTACTCACCCCGAGGGGTGAGCGGCCGCCCCGCCGAGCGGGGCGGCCGTGCCGGCGCGGCCGGCGGTCACTCCGCGGCGGCGGCCTCCGAGGAGGCCACGAACTCGGCCACGTGCTCGCCCGTCACCAGGTACACCACGCGCTTGGCGACCGACACCGCGTGGTCCGCGAAGCGCTCGTAGTAGCGGCCGACCAGGGTGAGGTCGACGGCGGTCTCGATCCCGTGGTGCCAGCGGTCGTCGATCAGGTGCGACAGCAGCTCGCGGTGCAGGGTGTCGATCGCGTCGTCGTCCTGCTCCATCTCCAGGGCCTTGTCCACGTCCTTGGTCGCGATCACCAGGCCCGCCTTGGCCACCAGGCGCTGGGCGAGCTGCCCCATCTCCAGGACGGTCGAGTGCAGGTCGCCGGGGACGGCCGAGTCGGGGTAGCGCATCCGCGCGACCTTGGCGACGTGCCGGGCGAGGTCGCCGCAGCGCTCCAGGTCGGCGCTCATCCGCAGCGAGGTGACCACGATGCGCAGGTCGGTGGCGACCGGCTGCTGGCGGGCGAGCAGGTCGATCGCCCGGTCCTCCAGCTCGTGGTGCAGCTCGTTGATCTTCTCGTCGGCGGCGATCACGCTCTCCGCCAGCGCCAGGTCCGCGTCGAGGAGTGCGGTGGTGGCCCGGCCCAGGGCCGAGCCGACCAGCCGGGCCATCTCGACCAGGCTGTCGCCGATCGCATCGAGTTCCTCGTGGTACGCGTCGCGCATGCTCTCTCCTCAGAAGCTGTGTCGGTGGCGGTGCCGACCGGTCCTCCCGTCCGACCGTCGCCGTGACGTCCGGGTTGACCGCTGCTGGTGGCGCGAATCGTACGCGCGCACCCGGGACGGCGGCCGCTGTTCGGCCCGCCGCCCGTTCCCACACGGGCTGCACGGCCAACTCTGCGCCGTTCGGGCGACGGTGCACGGCCGGTGCGGTGAATCGGCAGCTACGTGGAGGTGAATTCTCGGCAACGCGTGGCCGATGCCTTGATCCAGCCCTTGGGGAGTGCCCTGGCCGTACGCTTACGCTGGCCACATGGACGTGAACGTGGCCGCCGCCGCTGCCTGCGCCATAGCCGGGCTCGGCGTCGGCCTCACGGCCTCCATCGCCTTCCGTTGGAGCGAGCGCGAGCAGGCCAGGGGCAGGTACGGCGGCACCAGCAGCAGGACCCGTGGTCGCCAGCAGGTGCTGGGCACCGCCACCCCGGAGCCTCCGCTCCCGCCGGGGGTGGACACCGTGCTCTCGGTGCTCCGCTCCTGCGCGATCGTGCTGGGCGAGGGCGACGAGGTGGTCAAGGCCAGCTCCGCCGCGTACGCGATGGGCCTGGTGCGCGGCGGCGCCGTCGCCGTGGACCCGATGCTGTCGCTGGCCCGCGCCACCCGCCGGGACGGTGAGATCCGGCAGGTCGAACTGGAGGTGCCCCGACCCGGCGCGGCCCGCGCGGCCGAGCCGCTGGCGGTCTCCGTCCGGGTCGCCCCGCTGGGCTCGCGGCTGGTGCTGGTGCTGGTCGAGGACCAGACGGAGCGCCGCCGGGTGGAGGCCGTCCGCCGGGACTTCGTGGCCAACGTGAGCCACGAGCTGAAGACCCCGGTCGGCGCCCTGTCGCTGCTCTCCGAGGCGGTCGCGGACGCGTCCGACGACCCGGAGGCGGTGCAGCGCTTCGCCGGCCGGATGCAGATCGAGGCGACCAGGCTGGCCAGCCTGGTCCAGGAGATCATCGACCTCTCCCGGGTCCAGGACGACCGTCTGATGGTCGACCCGGAGCCGGTCGCGGTGGACGAGCTGATCGCCGAGGCGATCGACCGCTGCCGCCAGCAGGCCGCCGCCAAGCAGATCCTGATCGCGGCCGGCGGCATCGCCGGCCTCTACCTGCACGGTAACCGCGGCCAGCTCGCCGCGGCGCTCGGCAACCTGGTCGAGAACGCCGTCAACTACAGCCCGCCGCGCACCCGGGTGGCGATCGCGACCCGCCGGATCTCCAGCGCCGCGGCGCTCGGGGAGGCGGACGGCGAGCTGATCGAGATCTCGGTCACCGACCAGGGCATCGGCATCTCCGAGAAGGACCGCGAGCGCGTCTTCGAACGCTTCTACCGGGTGGACCCGGCCCGCTCCCGGGCGACCGGCGGCACCGGCCTCGGCCTCTCCATCGTGAAGCACGTCGCCGCCTCGCACGGCGGCACGGTCTCGGTGTGGAGCGTCGAGGGCCAGGGCTCCACCTTCACCGTCCGGCTGCCCGCCGGCCAGGCGCCCGACTCCGACTCCGACTCCGACTCCGACTCCGACGCCGACGCCGAGGTCGGGTCCGCAGACGCCGACGACCTGCCCGACGAGTGGGACGACGACCGGTCCGACAACCGGCCCGACGACCGGCCCGACGACCGGCCCGGCCCCGACGCCGGCCGCGCCGGGACCGCCACCACGCCCACCCAGACCCTCACCACGGACCGGACGGCCGACTCGGGCCGCGCGGACCGTTCGCTCCCCACGGGGGAGCGGGAACAACCCCTGTCAGACCCAACCCCACAGCTTGCCCCGGAGGCCCGATCGTGACCCGAGTACTGGTGGTCGAGGACGAGGAGTCGTTCAGCGACGCCCTCTCGTACATGCTCCGCAAGGAGGGCTTCGAGGTGGCCGTGGCCGCCACCGGCCCCGACGCGCTGGAGCAGTTCGAACGCAACGGCGCCGACCTCGTCCTGCTCGACCTGATGCTGCCGGGCCTGCCGGGTACCGAGGTCTGCCGCCAGCTCCGGGTGCGCTCCAACGTCCCGGTGATCATGGTGACCGCCAAGGACAGCGAGATCGACAAGGTCGTCGGGCTGGAGATAGGTGCGGACGACTACGTCACCAAGCCCTACTCCACCCGTGAGCTGGTCGCCCGGATCCGCGCGGTGCTGCGGCGCCGCGGCGAGGAGGGCGGCCCGGGCGAGAACGGCGGCGGCCCGGGCGCCCTGGAGGCGGGCCCGGTCCGGATGGACGTCGACCGGCACGTGGTGACCGTCGACGGCGCCAAGGTCGACCTCCCGCTGAAGGAGTTCGACCTGCTGGAGATGCTGCTGCGCAACGCGGGCCGGGTGCTCACCCGCATGCAGCTGATCGACCGGGTCTGGGGCGCGGACTACGTCGGCGACACCAAGACCCTGGACGTCCACGTGAAGCGCCTGCGGGCCAAGATCGAGCCGGACCCGGGCGCCCCGCGCTACCTGGTGACGGTCCGCGGCCTGGGCTACAAGTTCGAGCCGTAGACCGCAGGTCCGACGTGATGCGGAAGGCCCCCGCCGGCAGTCGCCGGGCGGGGGCCTTCCGCATCACGCCCGGCGGCCCCCAGGGGCCGCCGGAGCGCCGTGGTGCCTCAGTGGGTGCCGGCGGACGGGCTGCCGGACGGGGTGCCCGCGGCGGGCGTGGTGCCCGCCGGGGTGGCGGTACCGGACGGCACGGCCGCACCGGTGGTGGCCGGGGCGCCCGGGGTGGTGGCGCCGGCGGCCGGGGTGGCCGCGGCGGGGGCGGTGCTCTTGGCGGGCACGGCGACCGGGCTCGCCGTCGGGCCGAAGCCCTTGTAGAGGCCCTTGTTCGGGCTCACGCCGGCCAGGGTGTCGACCTTCTGGCCGTCCTTGAAGGTGAAGGTGGTGTTGACGAAGCCGCCGACCTGGACGGTCACCGAGGCGACCTTGGCGGACGGGTTGCCGTCGCCGCCGATGGCCACGGCGCCGTTGGCGGGGATGACGATGCCGGTCAGCGGGGCGCCCGCGGCGTCGGCGAAGGAGGCGGTGGCGGTGCCGACGGTGATCGACTGCAGCTCCGCCGGCACCAGGCCCGTGTTGGCGATGTTGACGGTCACGTTGGCGGGGCCGGTGTGCTCGCCCGAGGACTCGTCCCCGGTGACGACCACGATGTTGTTCAGGCGGAGGTCCGTTCCGAGAGTGGCCGCAGCGTTGTCCGGCTTGATCTGCAGGGTGTCCGGCGAGTTGCCGGCGGCGCAGGACGACAGCGAGGCGATGGCGATGGCGGCGATGGCGGCGATGCTGCCGCGTCGAAGGCTGCGGCTCACGGCGGCGGCTTCTCCTAATGGGTCACGTGTCGGTAGGTCAGGTCTCAGATTATCGACCTCACTTATGCGCTCCTCACGGGGTGGTCCCCCGTGTCGCACGACCGGGGTCCGCCGGGCGCCCGTCCGGCCGCACCGGTGGCGTGTCCAGGTCACTCCCGGGACAAGCTTCGACCAAGATCGAATAACGATGTGGATACGGCCCGATAAACGGTGAAAACCCAAGATCCAATCACGGTTTCGCGAGTGTTGCGCGAGGTTTCGTCGAGCGCCGGAACCGCCTCCGACCTGCGGGAAGCCCCTCTCGAACATCGGTCGCAGCACGTCATGGGGGTGGTTGTCAAGCCCCGAGACCTGCCCTGACCTGCGAAAACGCCCTTCGGGTGCGCCGAAAAGCGTGTTATTCTGGAAAGCCACGGAAGGGGTCCTGTCACATGACGTTCAAGGTTGGCGACACGGTGGTCTACCCCCATCACGGGGCCGCGCTGATCGAGGCCATCGAAATTCGCCAGATCAAAGGTGTGGACAAGACCTACCTGGTGCTCAAGGTGCAGCAGGGAGACCTGACGCTCCGCGTGCCCGCCGAGAACGCGGAGTTCGTCGGCGTGCGCGATGTGGTCGGCCAGGAGGGTCTGGACCGGGTCTTCGAGGTGCTGCGCGCACCGTACACCGAAGAACCGACCAACTGGTCCCGTCGCTACAAGGCGAACCTCGAGAAGCTCGCCTCGGGCGACGTTATCAAGGTCGCCGAGGTCGTGCGCGACCTCTGGCGTCGTGAGCGCGAGCGCGGCCTGTCGGCCGGCGAGAAGCGCATGCTCGCCAAGGCGCGCCAGATCCTCGTCAGCGAGCTCGCGCTGGCGGAGAACACCAACGAGGACAAGGCGGAGACGCTGCTCGACGAGGTGCTCGCCTCGTAGTGCAGTCGGGCTTCCGCCCACCGCTCACAGCGCCCGGTGCCGGCGCGCCGCTCCCAGGACCACGTGTCCGGGGGTGGTGCAGTGGCACTTCGGGCGCTCAGGCGTGTCCGGACGACGCCTCCGGCCCGACCGGGTCGGGGTCCGCCACGACGCGGCCGGGCCTGCCGGGCCCGGGGCCGCCAGACCGATTCGCCGTGCAAGACCGATTCTGCGGGTTGTGCGGCGGGTGTGGTGGACCGTGGTTCTTCGGAAGGGGCCCTCGCGCCCGCCGGGCACGCCAAGGCCATACCCACTTCGCCGAAGGAGTGAAACCTGAACGCCTCAGCAGCAGTCGCAGCAGCAGTGGTGCCCGCCGCCGGACGCGGTGAGCGGCTGGGGCCCGGTGCCCCGAAGGCCCTGCGGGAACTGGGCGGTGTACCGCTCCTGGTGCACGCCGTACGGGCGCTGGCCCGCAGTCGGGCCGTCGGCCTGGTCGTGGTCGCCGCGCCCGCCGACGGCGTGGCCGAGGTGGTCGCCCTGCTCGGCAGCCACGGCCTGGACGACAAGGACATCCGGGTGGTGGCCGGCGGCGCGACCCGCCAGGAGTCGGTCCGGCTCGGCCTCGCCGCCATCCCGGCCGACGTGGAGGTCGTGCTGGTGCACGACGCGGCCCGCCCGCTCGTCCCGGTCGAGGTGGTGGACGCCGTCGCGGCCGCCGTCCGGGCCGGGGCCGTCGCGGTCGTGCCCGCGGTGCCGCTGGCCGACACCGTGAAGCGGGTCGAGCCGAACCCGGGACTCCCCGAGCCGGTGCTCGACACGCCCGACCGGGCCACCCTGCGCGCGGTGCAGACCCCGCAGGGCTTCGACCGGGCCACCCTGGTCGAGGTGCACGCCAAGGCGCTGGCCGAGGAGAGCGCGGGCGCCCTCGACGCGCCGCCGGTCACCGACGACGCCGGCCTGGTGGAGCGCTACGGCGGCCGGGTCGTCGTGGTGCCCGGCCACGAGGAGGCGTTCAAGGTCACCCGTCCGCTGGACCTCGTGCTCGCCGAGGCCGTACTCGCCCGCCGGAGGGCCTCCGATGCCTACTGATCCACTGCTCCCGCCCGTCCCCCGGGTGGGGATCGGCACCGACGTGCACGCCTTCGAGGCCGGCCGCCCGCTGTGGGTGGCCGGACTGGAGTGGCCGGACGCCGGGTTCGGGCTGTCCGGGCACTCGGACGCCGACGTCGCCGCGCACGCCGCCTGCGACGCGCTGTTCTCTGCCGCCGGGATCGGCGACCTGGGCGCGCACTTCGGCACCGACCGGCCCGAGTGGGCCGGCGCCTCCGGGGTGAAGCTGCTCGGCGAGGCCGCCCGGCTGGTGCGCGAGGCCGGCTTCGAGATCGGCAACGTCGCGGTCCAGGTGATCGGCGTCCGACCGAAGATCGGCAAGCGGCGGGCCGAGGCGCAGGCCGCGCTGTCGGAGGCGGCCGGTGCGCCGGTGTCGGTCTCCGGGACGACCACCGACGGCCTGGGCCTCACCGGCCGGGCCGAGGGGCTCGCCGCGATCGCCACCGCCCTGGTGTACGAACGGCGTTGAGCCAGCGCGGCGGCGGCCGCGGAAATGTCCGCCGCTGACGGGTGTTCAACGGGGGCTGCCGGGGCCCGGGTCGATAGTGTTCGGCGCGGGCCCGCTCCGGCCGTTCCGCGCCGTCCCGCCGGGTCCGCCCCACCGCCGACGAGAAGAGGTTCCCGATGAGCGCCCAACTCTCCGACCGTGCCAAGGCCCTGGTCGACGGCAAGACCTTCGCCGTGATCACCACGATCCAGCCCGACGGCAGCCCCCAGTCCTCGGTGGTCTGGGTCAAGCGCGACGGCGACGACATCCTGTTCTCCACCGTCCAGGGCCGCCGCAAGCACCTGAACCTGGTCAAGGACCCGCGGGCGACCCTCCTGGTCAACCCGCCGGACAGCCCGTACGAGTACTTCGAGGTGCGCGGCTCGGCCACCATGACCACCGAGGGCGGCCGGGAGCTGATCGACGAGCTGGCCTTCAAGTACCGCGGGGAGCAGGTCTACGGGTGGGACGGGCCGGACGACGTCCGGGTCGTGGTGCGGCTCACCCCGCGCAAGGTGGTCGGCAGCATCTGACCGCCGTCCGGGCCCGGGATTCCGGGGGAATGTCGCGGGGCACCCCCCGCCGCCCACTACGCTTGACGCTGTGAGCATTCGCCTGTACGACACCAGCACCCGCCAGGTACGCGACTTCGTCCCGCTTGTACCGGGTTGTGTCTCGATCTACCTGTGCGGCGCTACCGTCCAGTCGGCGCCACACATCGGGCACATCCGGTCCGGGCTCAACTTCGACATCATGCAGCGGTGGTTCGCCTACCGCGGCTACCAGGTGACCTTCGCCCGGAACGTCACCGACATCGACGACAAGGTGATCGCCAAGGAGCGCCAGCTCGGCACCCCGTGGTGGCAGATCGCCTACGAGAACGAGCGCGCGTTCAACGACGGCTACACGGCCCTCGGCTGCCTGCCGCCGACCGTCGAGCCGCGGGCGACCGGGCACGTCCCCGAGATGATCGAGATGATGCAGGTGCTCATCTCCGGGGGGCACGCCTACGCGGCCGACGGGAACGTCTACTTCGACGTGAAGTCGTACCCCGACTACCTCGCGCTCTCCAACCAGAAGCTCGCCGACCTGCGCCAGCCCGAGGGCGAGGGCGAGACCGGCAAGCGGGACCCGCGCGACTTCGCGATGTGGAAGGCGACCCGGCCCGGCGAGCCCAGCTGGGACACCCCGTGGGGCCGCGGCCGCCCGGGCTGGCACCTGGAGTGCTCGGCGATGGCCCACAAGTACCTCGGTGCGGCCTTCGACGTCCACGGCGGCGGGCTGGACCTGATCTTCCCGCACCACGAGAACGAGATCGCCCAGTCCAAGGCCTACGGCGACGACTTCGCCAACTTCTGGGTGCACAACGCCTGGGTCACCATGGCCGGCGAGAAGATGAGCAAGTCGCTGGGCAACTCGGTGCTCGTCTCCGAGATGGTCCAGCGCTGGCGGCCGATCGTGCTGCGCTACTACCTGGCCGCCCCGCACTACCGCTCGATGATCGAGTACAGCGAGGAGTCGCTGCGCGAGGCCGAGGCCGGCTTCGGCCGGATCGAGGGCTTCATCCAGCGCACCGTCGAGCGCTGCGGCCCGGTCGAGGCGGCGCCCGAGGTGCCGCCGGCCTTCGCCGAGGCGATGGACGACGACCTGGGCGTGCCGCAGGCGCTCGCCATCGTGCACACCGCCGTCCGCCAGGGCAACAGCGCCCTGAACGCGGACGACAAGGAGAACGCGGTGGCGCGGCTCGCCGAGGTCCGTGCGATGCTCGGAGTGCTGGGTCTCGACCCGCTCGACCCGCACTGGGCCGGGGCGGAGCGCGGCGAGGACCTGCACGGCGTGGTCGACTCGCTGGTCAGCCTGGTCCTGGACCAGCGGCAGGCGGCTCGTCAGCGCAAGGACTTCGCCACCGCGGACGCCATCCGCGACCAGCTCGGCCTCGCCGGGCTGGTGATCGAGGACACCCCGTCCGGCCCGCGCTGGACGATCAACAACCAGTAACCCCATCTGACGATCGGGGTGAGGGTGGGCCGTACCGGACCGGTGCGGCCCTCCCGCATGACGTAGCGCATGCCGCCGGCCGCCGCCGGACAGTAACGGGGCGGCCGGGCATGCCGGACAGACAGGAAGTACAGCCATGGCCGGCAACAGCCAGCGCAGGAACCGCCGCAACCCCGGATCGAAGAAGGGCGCGTCTGTCGGTACCGGCGGGCACAGCCGGAAGGCGCTCCAGGGCAAGGGCCCGACCCCGCCCGGCGCGGAGCGCAAGGGCCACCCGAAGCAGCGCGCCGCCAACGCCGCGGTCAAGCGCGAGCGGGACGCCAAGGCCCGCGCCGGCATGCGCCGCGCCGGGGCCGGTCGCGGCGGCCGCGGTGGCGCGGGCAGCGCCGAGCTGGTCTTCGGCCGCAACTCCGTGGTCGAGGCCCTGCAGGGCGACGTGCCGGCCAACGCGCTGTACGTCCAGCAGTTCATCGACACCGACGACCGCGTGCGCGACGCCTTCCAGGCCGCCAACGACCGCGGCATCCCGCTGATGGAGGCCCCGCGCGCCCAGCTGGACCAGATGACCGGCGGGCTCAACCACCAGGGCCTGGTGCTCCAGGTGCCGCCGTACGAGTACGCGCACCCCGACGACCTGCTGGTCGAGGCCTCCGACGCCGGCCAGGACGCGCTGATCATCGCGCTGGACGGCGTCACCGACTCGCGCAACCTCGGCGCCGTGGTCCGCTCCGCCGCCGCCTTCGGCGCGCACGGCGTGGTCATCCCCGAGCGCCGCGCGGCCGGCATGACCGCCGGTGCCTGGAAGACCTCCTCCGGTGCCGCCGCCCGACTGCCCGTCGCCCGGGCCACCAACCTCACCCGCACCCTGGAGGCCTACCAGAAGGCCGGCCTGATGGTGGTCGGCCTGGCCGCCGACGGCGAGGCCGAGATCGGCGACCTGGAGCTGCTGAACGGTCCGGTCGTGATCGTCGCCGGGAGCGAGGGCAAGGGGCTGTCCCGGCTGGTCTCGGAGACCTGCGACATGCGGGTGCGGATCCCGATGTCCGGGCTGACCGAGTCGCTGAACGCCGGTGTCGCGGCGGGCATCGTGCTCTACGAGGCCGCGCGGCAGCGCGCCAAGCGCTGACGCCGTGAGCCGTGAGCCGTGAGCCGTGAGCCGTGAGCCGACGCCGGACGGCGTGACCCGACGGCAGGCGTCCTGAGCCGACGGCAGGTGCTCCGCGCCGAGCGCGCGGAGCACGGCCGGCGCGGAGCACCTGCCGCGGAGCACAGAGCGGGGCCGGCGCGCAGGGGTTCTTCCGAATCCTCCGCAGTCCGGCTGGAAAGCGATCGGGCCCGACCGGGCCCGATCGCTTTTTTCATGATCACTTCAAGTATGCGCCGGACATCCACCCGGGAGAGTGTCCTTAGCGGCCGTCACCCGGTTAGACCGGGCGTGGACACCAGAACACCTCGGCGCCCCCTGTTCGGCGGCGGCAGCACCGGGATAGAAGCGGGCCCCGGCCTCGACACCGTCAAGGTGTCGTCCGACCCGGCGCGCCTCAGCAGCACCCAGGCGAGCTTCCGGCTCCGGCTCGGCACCCCGGTGGCGCCGTTGATCGAGGCCCCGGCCGGACTGCTGTCCACCGGCGCCGCGTTCGGCGACCCGTACGCCAACCAGGGCCTGATCCGTCGTCCGCTGGTCACCCCGCAGGTCGTCGTGCCCGCCTCCGCCGTCCCGGCACTGGCGGGTGCCGGCGGAGGCGGTGCGCCGCGCCGCAAGGGCCGCGTCACCGCCGTCACCTGGACCGGCCAGGCACCCCCCGGGGACCTCGCGGCCACCCAGCTCCTGGAGGCCGTCCGGCTCACCGGCTCCGGGGGCGGCGGGGTCGGCCTCGCCGAGTCCGACACCCAGGTCATCCCGTCCTACACCGGCGCCCGGACGGTGCCCCGCCAGCCCCGCGAGGGCTCCGGCACCGCCACCGACGCCGGCGTCGGCCCGGTCGGCGTGCCGCAGGGCTGGACCCCGAGCGGCGAGCTGCCCGAGGTCTCCGCGGCCGCCGCCGACGGCCGGCAGGCCTGGTACCCCGGCCGCCGGGTCGACCTCGGCCTGGTCCTGCTGCCGCTGCGCGCCGTCCTCGGCTCGCTGTCCGTCTACGCCGGCTTCAGCAAACTCTGCGACCCGGTGTACTTCGACGGCGGCGAGCGCGGCTCGATGATGCGCTGGCTCGCCTCGCTGCACCCCTGGAAGGTCGCCGAGCCGCTGCTGGCCTTCGCCATGGCGCACCCCGTCGGCGCCGGGCTGGTGGTGTCGTTCACCGAGATCGTGGTCGGCGTGCTGACGATCCTCGGCCTCTGGCAGCGGCTCGCGGCCGGGGCGGCGATGCTGCTCTCCGCCGCACTGCTCTTCACCGTCAGCTGGCGGGCCGTGCCGGTCTACGACACCCCCGACCTGATCTTCCTGGCGGCCTGGAGCCCGCTGCTGATCGCCGGTGCGCCGTTCGCCTCCCTGGACGGACGGCTCAGCCTGGAGGCCTGGCGGCGGTACGGCACCGACGCGCCCGCCGCGCTGCGCCGCCGGGTGCTGCGCCGGGGCACCGTGGTCACCACGGTCGTCGTCGGGGTGACCCTGCTGCTCGGTTCGATGCTCGGTGCGGCGGTGCGCACCGGTGCCCGGCCGCACCAGGCGCCGGCCCGTCCGGCCACCGACTACGGCACACCGGTCTGGCCCTCCGGGGCCCCGACCGGCCCCTCCACCGGCCAGGGCCCGTCCACCCCGCCCTCGCCGTCCTCCGCCCCCCGCCCGGCCACCCCCACGCCGAGCCCGACCGCCCCGCCGTCCTCCGCCCCGGCCAGCCGTCCGGCCGCCCCGACGCCGAGCGGCAAGGGGCACGCCACCAAGACCGAGGGCGGCGCCAGTTCGGCCCCGGCCCCGGCCGCACCGACCGCCGCCGCACCGGCGGCCGGTTCCTCGCCCGCCCAGCGCAGCACCCCGGCCCCCGGCGGCTCCGGCACGGCGCCCAAGCCCAGCCCGAGTTCCGGGTCGGGATCCGGGTCCGGACTGCTCGGCGGGGTGCTGGGCAGCGGCCCGCTGGCCGACCTGTCCGGTGGCGCCCGCTCCTCCCGTCCGGGGGCGCCGACGTCCACCTGACGGTCCGGTACGGCAGTGGGCCGGGTGCTCCGTGGGGGAGCACCCGGCCCACTGCCGTGGCGTCGCGGGCCCGGTGGGCGCTGCGGCCCCGGTCGCCCTGGCGGGTGCCGCGGGCCCGTCTGCGGTGTCGCGGCCTGCTCGGCGGGCGCCGCGGCCCCGGTCACCGCCGGCGGTTCACTGCGGGGCGCGGCCGGCCCCGGCGGCGAGCTCCTTGGCCGCCTCCGTGAGGTCCTTCGCGGTGTCGATGGCGCGCCAGTACACGCCCTGCGGCAGCTGGTAGCCCGCCAGCCGCTTGCCGCGCGCCAGTTGGGGGAACGTGGTGCGCTCGTGGTCGCCCACGTCCGGCAGCAGCTCGGCGAACTCCGGGCTGAACACGTACAGCCCGGCGTTGATCAGGAACGGTGAGGGCGGCGCCTCGATGAAGTCCAGCACGTTGCCGAACTGGTCGGTCTCCACCGCGCCCCAGGGGATCCGCGGCCGGGCCAGCGCGAGCGTGGCGACGGCGTCCCGCTCGTGGTGGAAGGCGGCCATCTCGCGCAGGCTGAACCTGGTCCAGATGTCGCCGTTGGTGGCGTACCAGGGCTCGTCCGGGCGGGGCAGCGCGCGGGCCGCGTACTTGAGGCCGCCGCCGCGCCCGAGCGGCTCCTCCTCGACCACCGTGCGCACCCGCAGCGGCAGGTCCGCCTTGTCCAGCCACTCCTGGAGCACGTCGGCCAGGTGACCGCAGGACACCACCACGTCGGTGACGCCCTCGGAGGCCAGCCAGGCCAGCTGGTGACCGAGGATCGGGGTGCCCGTCCCCGGGATCTCGACCAGCGGCTTCGGGCGGTCGTCCGTGTAGGGCCGCAGCCGGGAGCCCTGGCCGCCGGCCAGGATCACGGCCTGGGTGACGGGCGTCGTGGTCGGCCGGGGCGAGCGGGGGGAGCGGGACGGCTGGGACGCGGGGTCGGCGGTGGGGCCGGAGTCAGCGGTCATGGCTGAACAATAAGGCGCGGACCGGGCCGCGGAGCCGGGGCGGCTCCGCGGCCCGGTCCGGGCTGCGGCGTCTGCTGTGGGGGTGCGGGGGAGGCCGTGGTGGGGCTCCGGCGCCCGGTGTGGTGCCGGGGGCCGGCCGGGGGGCAGCGTCAGCCCGCGATGCCGGCGGCGAACGACCCGTCGCAGACCGGGCGGGCGAAGGAGCGGGCGCGCTGCACGTCGCCCTGGTACTTGCGCACCGCGGCCTTGCCCAGCTCGGAGGCGAGCGAGCTGCAGTACGGCGTCAGCGACGGCTGCTCGCGCATCGAGCGCTCCAGCAGGTCCAGCGCCGCCGACGGGTTCTTCGCGCGCAGCTCGTCCAGCAGCGCCACCCGCAGCGACTCCTGCGGGGCGAGCGCGTCCGAGGAGCGGTCCGCGGCGGCGGTCGCGGTGCGGCCGATCCCGGCGCCGTCCCCGCTGGACGCGGCCACGACCTGCTGGTCGAGGCCGGTCGGCGGGGCCCACGGCACGCGGGTCACGGCGAGGGTGCCGGTGGTCACCAGGACGACCGGCAGGGTCAGGGCGACGGTCTGGCCGATACGGCGCACAAGCTGCTTCACGCTCAGGAGCGTAGCGGTGGGTGCGGGCCGGATCGCCCTCCGTTACACCATCGAGTGACACCGTGTCCGGGTTCGTCCCCGCGCCGTGTTGACGCGGGGGTGTACGGACGGAGCCCGTCGGACCGGGGCAGGTCCGACGGGCTCCGCACGGAGGTGTGCCCGGGCGCACCCGGGCCGCCCCGTCAGCTGCTCAGGCGGGCGCCCGTGCTGGTGGAGAACACGTGGGTCTCGTCGGCGATCGGCACGACGTGGATCGTCTCGCCGCGGGCCGGGATCTGCCGGCCGTGCACGCGGACGACCAGCTCCTTGTCCTCGCCGCCGATCTTGGTGGTGCCGTAGACGAAGCCGTCCGAGCCGAGCTCCTCGACCACGTTCACCGTCACCGCGACGCCCTCGATGCCGCCCGCCGGGACGATCTCGAAGTGCTCCGGGCGGATGCCGACGGTCACCGTCTTGTCGGAACCGGCGCCGGCCAGGTCGTCACGCGAGACGTTGACCACCGAGCCGCCGAACTTCACGCCGCCGTCCACCAGCGGGACCTCGACCAGGTTCATCGCCGGCGAGCCGATGAAGCCGGCCACGAACAGGTTGGCGGGCCGGTCGTACATGTTCCGCGGGGAGTCGACCTGCTGCAGCACGCCGCCCTTGAGCACCGCGACCCGGTCGCCCATGGTGAGCGCCTCGGTCTGGTCGTGGGTGACGTACACCGTGGTGATGCCCAGGCGGCGCTGCAGGCCGGCGATCTGGGTGCGGGTCGACACGCGGAGCTTGGCGTCCAGGTTCGACAGCGGCTCGTCCATCAGGAAGACCTGCGGCTGGCGCACGATCGCGCGGCCCATCGCGACGCGCTGGCGCTGACCGCCCGACAGCGCCTTCGGCTTGCGGTCCAGGTACTCGGTGAGGTCGAGGATCTTCGCGGCCTCCTCGACCTTGGTGCGGATCTCCGACTTGTTCACGCCGGCGATCTTGAGCGCGAAGCCCATGTTCTCCGCGACCGTCATGTGCGGGTACAGCGCGTAGTTCTGGAACACCATCGCGATGTCCCGGTCCTTCGGCGGCAGGTGCGTGACGTCCCGGTCGCCGATCCGGATCGCGCCGCTGTTGACGTCCTCCAGGCCGGCCAGCATGCGCAGGCTGGTCGACTTGCCGCAGCCCGACGGGCCGACGAGCACGAGGAACTCGCCGTCCGCGATCTCCAGGTCCAGCGCCGCCACCGACGGGTCCTTGGCACCGGGGTAGATCCGGGTCGCCTTGTCGTACGTGACAGAAGCCATGGTCGTTCTCTCCTTCACCGGCAGGAACGTGCCGGACGATCCGAGTAAAGGGGGGTTGGTTCGTCTCCGTCCGCCCACCCGGTGGTCTGAACCACTGCGCAGGCCGACTCCCGGCGACGCTACCTGCGCCCGCGCCGCTTGTCAGCCCCCGTCCCGCCCGATTTCGGCATCGGTTCCATCACGCCCACCCACCCCGCCGACCCCCGGATATCCCCCCACCCCACCACCCGGGCCCGGTAGACTGCCCCCGGTGCCGCCGTGATCCATCGCGGACGGCCACCGTGCCTCCTTAGCTCAGCTGGCCAGAGCACCGCTCTTGTAAAGCGGGGGTCGTCGGTTCGAACCCGACAGGGGGCTCAGCGGCGTGAAGGGCCGGCTCCACCTGGTGACCAGGTGGGGCCGGCCCTTCGTCGTTGCCGGGGTGGCGGGGCGGGCGGGTTCCGGAATCGGGTGGGGCGGGGGTGAGCGGGGGGCCGGGGCGGTGCGTACCTCCTGGTGGGGAAACGGATGAGGAAGGAGACAGTGATGGGCATGCTGGCCAATCTGGTTCCGGCGATGAGGCATCCGCACAAGCGGACCAAGTCCGGTCGCTCGACCAGGACCTCGAAGACGGGCACCCACCGTCGCCGTCGGCGCACTTCGTCGTCGCGGCACTGACGGCTCCGCCGTCCTGTCAGGGCCGGGCCCCGGGCCCGGCCGAGTTCCCAGGGTTGGACGAGTTCCGTGTGGTCACTGCGGCGGCTGACGGTCGTCGGTGCGGGTGAGGGCGACGGCCGGCCGGTCGTCGACGCCGCTCCGGCGGTGCCGTTGCGGCGGACCTTCGGGAGGTTCTGGCCCTACACGCGCGGGGGCAGGCGCTGGCTGGCCCTCCTGCTGGGGTTCGTCCTGCTCGGCCCGGTGGTCGACGCGGCCGCGATCTGGCTGTTCAAGGTCGTCGTCGACGAGGTGCTGGTGCCGCGCAGGCTCGGGCTGTTCCTGCCGGTGGCGCTCGGCTACGCCGGGCTGGCCGTCGTGGCGGGGGGCCTGCGCTTCGCCGACGAGACGACCTCGGCCTGGGTCAGCGAGCGCTTCCTGTTGGCCCTGCGGTCGGACGTGTTCCGGCACCTGCAGGGCCTGTCGCTCGGGTTCTTCGAGCGGCGGCGGCTCGGTGACGTGCTGTCCCGGCTGACCGGTGACATCGAGGCGGTCGAGACGTTCCTGCTGTCGGGCGTCCTCGACGCCGTCGCGTACGCCGCGGAGCTCGCCGTCTTCCTGGCCGTGCTGTTCTACCTGCGCTGGGACCTCACCCTGGTCGCGCTGGTGGTGGCGCCGCTGTTCTGGTTCCTCGCGCGCCGCTTCTCGGTGCTGGTGAAGGCCGCTTCGCGGGAGCGGCGACGGCGCAGCGGTTCGGTGAGCGCCCTCGCCGAGGAGACGCTGGGCAACATCGCGCTGGTGCAGGCGTACAACCGGCAGGACTGGGAGCAGGAGCGGTTCCTGCGGGAGAGCCTGGCGCGGTTCCGGGCGACGATGGCGGCGACCCGGCTGCGGGCGTTGTTCGCGCCGATCGTCGAGGTGCTGGAGCTGTCCGGCGGGCTGATCGTGCTGGGGCTGGGCGCCTGGGAGCTGTCCCGGGGGCGGTTGACGCTGGGCGAACTGCTGGTCTTCGTGGCGTTGTTGGGCCGGTTGTACGGGCCGATCCGGGGGATCTCGCGGCTCAGCAACGGCCTCTACTCGGCCTCTGCCGCCGCCGAGCGGATCATCGAACTGCTCGACCAGCGCCCGCAGGTGGCCGATCCGCCGGTGCCGTTGAGACCGGCCCGGGTGCGCGGGGCGGTGACCTTCGACGGGGTGTGGTTCCGCTACCCGGGGTCGAAGAGGGTGGCGCTGTTCGACGTGTCGTTCCACGCCGAACCGGGCGAGACGGTGGCGCTGGTCGGCGCGAGCGGGGCCGGCAAGTCGACGGTCTCCAAGCTGCTGCTGCGGTTCTACGACCCGGAGCGCGGTGCCGTCCGGCTGGACGGGATCGACCTGCGCGAGCTGGCGCTGGCGGACCTGCGGGACAACGTCACGGTGCTGCTGCAGGAGACCCTGGTGATCCACGGCACCGTCCGGGAGAACATCGCGTACGGGAGGCCGGACGCGAGCGACGCGGAGATCCTCGCCGCCGCCTGGGCCTCCGACGTGCACGACTTCGTCGTCGGGTTGCCGGACGGCTACGACACCGTGGTGGGGCAGCAGGGCCGGCTGCTGTCCGGTGGGCAGCGCCAACGGCTCGCGATCGCCCGGGCGATGGTCCGCGACGCGCCGGTGCTGATCCTCGACGAGCCGACCACCGGGCTCGACGCGGGGTCCGGGCAGCGGGTCATGGAGCTGCTGGGACGGCTGATGCGGGGGCGGACCACGATCATCATCTCGCACAATCTGCTCACCGTCCGGAGTGCCGACCGGATCGTGCTGCTCGACGGCGGCCGCCTCGCCGACTGCGGTACGCACGAGGAGCTGCTGGCGCGCAACGACGGCTACGCGCGGCTCGACCGGCTGCATGCCCGGCCCGTCCCCGCGACACCGCTGCAGGAGACCGTCCGATGAACACCCGACCGCTGAACACCCGACCTCCGCTGCCCGCGGGGACACCCCTCGCCCCCGGCTACCCCGTCCTGGCCCACCTGTGCCGCACCGGCTGGCTCGACGTCTACGACGCCTGGAGCGAGGAACGGGACTGCCGCTGCGTGGTGAAGGTGCTCCGGCCCGACCGCCGCCGCGACCGCCGGCTGCGCGAACGGCTGCTCCAGGAGGGCCGCTGGCTGACCGGCTTCACCCACCCGCACCTGGTGCGCGGCTACGGCACGGGCGAACACCCGCAGCCGTACGCGGTCCTGGAGACCCTGACCGGCGAGACCCTCGCCCACCTCATCGACCGGCGGAGCCGCCGGCCGGCCGCCACCGACCTGGCCCTGCTCGGGCTGCACCTCTGCTCGGCGATGCGCTACCTGCACGGGCAGGGCCTGCTGCACCTCGACCTCAAGCCCTCCAACATCGTGATCGACTGCCGCCACGCCAAGGTGCTCGACCTGAGCATCGCCCGCCCGCCGGGCCGGGGGCGCCCGGGCATCGGGACGGACGGCTACCTCGCCCCCGAGCAGGCCGACGGGGGCCTGCTCACGGCGGCCGCGGACGTCTGGGGGATCGGCATCACCCTGTACGAGGCGGCCACCGGGGACGTCCCCTTCGCCGGCCCGGCCCCGGACGGCCCGGCGCCGCCGGTGGGCCGGGCGCGCCGGCTGCCCCGTCCGCTCGCCGAGGCGATCGACGGCTGCCTGCGGCCGGACCCGGCCGACCGTCCGGGCCTGCCCGAACTGGCCGGCCGCCTGGACGCGTTGCTCCCGCAGAGCCGCCGTGCGGTGGCACCGCCGGTGGACGACCCGGACTACGACGACCCGGACTCCGGCGACGAGGACTCCGGCGACCCGGACTCAGGCGACAGGGACGCCGGCGACCCGGACTCGGACGACGGGGACTCCTACGCCTCGGACCCGGGCGACATGCCTCAGGACCTGCGGAGCCGCCGGAGGGTCCAGGCGGGGTCGGGCGGGGTGGTGAGCGGGCGGGAGTGGGTGGCGAGGAGTTCGGCGGCGCGGCGGTAGGAGAGCCGGGCGCGGCCGGTGAGCGGGCAGCGGTCGGCGGCCGGGGTGCCGGCGGGGGCGCGGCGGTCGGTGAGGAAGAGCGGGCCGGTGGTGCGCCCGGCGACGAGCAGGGGGAGCAGCCGGGCGGTGCCGGCCTGCCAGTGGAGGGCGGTGCGGCCGGGCCGGTGGAGGGTGCGGCGGTGGGGCAGGTCGAGGTCGTCGGCGTCGAGGGCGAGGACGGTCTCGATGGCGGCGCCGGACTCGTGGAGGAGGTGCCAGAGCGCCTGCTCGCGCAGCGGGGCGCGGAGGGCGAAGAGGGCGCGGAGCTCGTCGGGGGTGAGCGGGGCGGCGGCCGGGCCGGCGGGCGGGCGGGGGCGCAGGTCGGTGGTGGGGTCGCCGACGAGCCAGCCGCGGGCCCGCCACCAGGCCACGGCGGCGCGCAGGGTGGAGAGTTCGCGGTTGAGCGTGCGCGGGTCGGTCGCGGTGGTGCGGAGCTCGACGGCGGTGCGGAGGCGGCCGGCGGCGTCCGGGTGGTCGAGCAGGGCGAGCGGGAGGACGGGCGGTCGGGCGCGCCGTCGTCCGGGGCCGGTGGGGGCGGGGCGGTCGGCGAGGGCCCAGGCCCAGGTGTCCAGGGCGATGCGGTAGATCCGGCGGGATCCCGGGGCGAGCCCGGCGTCGGAGAGGTAGCGGTCCACGGCGACGGCGTACTCGACCGGGGGGAGCTCCGTCATGCCGGGGCCTTCCCTTTCTTCCGCAGTAAACGAGGTGTTCCGAGCCGTTTCGAGAGTACTCCCGATGCCCGGTGAACAGCAGCTGAACTGCTATTCCCTGGTGATTTACTGCGGCGATCCAAGGGGCGCGCAGAATTGATGCGGAAAGGCTCAAGTTTTTCCCGGAAATCCTTGAATCCGGTTCCCGGTGGAACGCACACTTGCTGCCCATGGCAGTGGACACGGAACGGATCCAGGCCCGCCGACGGCGGCCGGGAGGCCGGCTCGCCGTGCTGGGCGAGCGCGATTTCAGCCGGTTCTTCGTCGGCTACACGACCTCCCTCCTCGGCTCCTCGATGGCACCGGTGGCGGTGGCCTTCGCGGTGCTGGGCGGCGACGGCGGCGGGGCGGGGGCGGGCGGCGACGGCACGGACCTGGGGTGGGTGATGGCGGCCCGGATCCTGCCGGTGGTGCTGGTCCTGCCGGCGGGCGGGTTGATCGCGGACCGGTTCGGCCGGCGGCGGGTGATGCTGGGCTCGGACGTCCTGCGGGGGCTCGTCCAGGCGCTGTTCGCCGCACTGCTGGCGACCGGGCACGCGCCGGTGTGGGCGATGGTCGCGCTGGTGGCCGTCTGGGGGGTCGGCGAGGGGCTGTTCCTGCCCGCCTTCGGGGCGGTGGTGCCCGACCTGGTGCGCCGACGGGAGCTCCTGGGCGACGCGAACACCCTGGTGGGGCTGTCCCGTTCGGCGGCCGCGGTGGCCGGGCCCGCGGCGGCCGGACTGCTCACGGCGGCGTGCGGCCCGGCGGTGGTGCTGGTGGTGGACGCGGTGACGTACGGCGTCGGGGCGCTGGCCCTGGCCGGACTCCGCAGCTCCCCGCGGACGGTGCCGGCGGCCGGCGGCGAGGAGTCGATGGCCGCCGAACTGCGCACCGGGTGGAAGGAGTTCGCCGGCCGGCCGTGGCTCTGGATCACCACCGTACAGACCGGACTGTTCAACCTGGTGGTGTGGGCGCCGTTCCTGGTGCTCGGACCGCTCACCGCCCAGCGGCACCTCGGTGGCGCCCGCGCCTGGGGCGTGGTGATGGGCGTGTACGGCGTCGGCGCGGTGCTGGGCGGTCTGCTGATGCTCGGGCGCAGGCCGGGCCGGCCGCTCGCGGTGGCCACCGTGGCGACGCTGGGGTGGGCCCTGCCCTCGGCGGCGCTGGCGGCCGGCGCGCCGCTGCCGTGGGTGGCGGCGGCCGCGCTGGCGGCGGGCGTCGGCTCGGCGGTCTGCGGGGCGCTGTACGCCACGACGATGCAGGCCTGGGTGCCGCCCGAGGTGCTCGGCCGGGTGAACTCGTTCGGGGCGCTCGGCGCTTTCGTGCTGGGCCCGCTGGGGCTGGCGGCGGCGGGGCCGGCGGCGGACCGGATCGGTGTGGGCGGGGTGCTGCTGCTCGGGGTGGTCTGGCAACTCGCGGCGGGGGCCGTGGTGTTGATGGTTCCGGCGGTCCGTGACCGGCCCTGGGGCGGCGGTCCCGGCGAGCCCGGCGGCCCAGGCGGCCCCGGCGGCGCCGGTCATCCCGACCGGGAGCCGGTCGCGGAAGCCTGACGCCCGCCTCCCACCGGCCTCGGCCTCCCACCCCGTGCCCGCCGGCCCGCCCCCACCCGACCCGCTCCGCGGGCGCACCCCCGGCCCGGCGCGGTTCGTCGCCCACCGTGCCCGGCCGGCCTCGGAGCGCACCTCCGGCCCGGCTGCCGAACCCCGTCGCCCCGGCGGGGAGCGCGGCGGCCGGGCCGGTCGTACCGTGGAGGTGCGGGGACGACGGAGGAGGTCGGCCATGCCCGGTTCGCTCACCATCAGCCACCACGAATCCGCGGTCGCCCTGGACCACGCGGACGCCGATCGGCTCGCCACGGTGCTGGCGGAGCTGGCGTACCTGCTGGAGGTCCCGGGGCCCAACCGGATCAACGACGCGCAGCTCGCCCTGCTGTGCGAGGGACGGACGCCGGACCGCGCCGAGCTGTCGCGGTGGTCCCGGACGCTCGCGGCGGAGCTGAAGGGGCGGCTCTGACGGCTGCCGCGTCCGACCGCGCCGGAACCGGAACCGGAACCGGAACCGGAGCCGAAGCCGGAGCCGGAGCGGGAACCGGAACCGGAACCGGAGGTGCCCCGCCCCGCCCGCCGTACGATGGCGCGCGGGGCGGGCCGGTCGGGCCTGCCCCGGGGGTGTCGGGGTGGCCGGCACCCGGTCCGGCGGAGGGTGGGGGCCCGAGCGTGTCGCAGTCCCGGTCGATGTCCTGGCTGACGGTGGAGACGCCGCTGCCCAGCGGTCCGATGCACGTCGCGGTGACGCCGCTGGGCGTGGCGGCCGCCGGGTACGGCGTGCGGGAGGGTGAGCTGCCGCCGTGCACCGACGCGTCGCGGATAGCCGCCGTCACGGACCGCATCGGCGCCTATCTGGCGGGCCGCAGCCGGGAGTTGGGCCTGCCGATCGACTGGAGCCTGAGTTCCGGCCCGCACCGGACGGTGCTGCGCACGCTCTGGCGGGAGGTGCCGTACGGCGGGACCATCACCTACGGCGAACTGGCCTCCCGCAGCGGGGTGTTCGAGGACGTGACCGAGCCCGGCCTGGCCGCGCGGACCGTCGGCCAGATGATGGCCGCCAACCCCGTCGCCCTGCTGGTGCCCTGCCACCGGGTGGTGGCGGCGGACGGGATCGGCGGCTTCGGCGGCGGCCGGGTGGGGATCGAGGTGAAGCGCTGGCTGCTGACCCTGGAGGGGGTGCTGGAGCCGACGCTCGACTGGAACGGCCCCCTGTAGCCGGCCCCTGGCGCAGCGTCCCTGCGGAGCCCCGGAGCCCCGGAGCCCCGGAGCCCCGGAGCCCCGTCGCCACGTCCCGCCGCCTGCCGAGCCCGGCTCAGTGCTGCCGCACCAGGTCGACCGCCACCGGTGCCCGGCGCGGCCGGACCGGCTGGATGCCGGACACCAGCGTGTACTCGACGCCCCGGACGTCCGGCGGCCGAACGGCCTCCAGTCGTTCGCCGAGGGCCAGCCGGACGGCGTCCCAGGGCAGGTTGAGCCCGCACAGCCGGAGCTGGTGGAGCCCGGCGGCGGGGCGGGTGTTGACGTCGATCACCACGGGCTGCCCGTCCAGTTCGCGGAACTGGATGTTGGACAGGTAGGCCATCCGGCCGGCCCGGACCAGTCGGCCGACCGGTTCCAGGTAGCGCGGGTCGGTGGTGAAGCCGCGCCGCCGGCCGTCCTTGGTGCGGCCGACCGCGGTGAGCGGGGTGCCGTCCCGGTCGGCGAGGCAGTCGACCGAGACCTCGGGCCCGTCCAGGTACGGCATCACCAGGAGGTCCGCCGGCTCCTCCCCGGGCCCGCCGCCGGCCCGGTCGCCGGACAGCGCGGCGGCCACCTGCTCGACCTGGACCCGGTGGTCCCAGCCGTGCAGCCGCTGCGGCCCGTACGGCTCGCGGGTGAGCACCCGGAAGCCCGCGCCGCCCGCGCCGGTGGTGGGCTTGAGGCAGGGGGTGTGCCCGGTGGCCTCGATCCGGTCGACGGCCTCGTGGAGTTCGGCGGCGGTGCGGACCCGCCACCAGGGCGGGGTGGGGAGTCCGGCGGCGGATATCGCGCGGTAGCCGTCGTCCTTTCCCGCGTAGGCGGCGACGGCGGTGGCGGGGGGAGAGAGCAGGGTGGTGCCGATCGCCTCGAACTCGGGCCGGGCGAGGGCCACGGCGAGTTGGTGGAGCTGGGGGACGAAGACGGTGATGGCGTGCCGGGCGCAGTAGTCGAGGGCGTAGCCGACGTAGGCGTCGGCGGGCAGGTCGGCGGGTTCGAGGGTGCCGTGGTCGGCGGCGGCGAGCACCGGGGAGTCGGGGTCGGCGTGGGTGGCGTGGACGGTCACCGGGCGCGGTGCGGCGTGCAGTTGCTCGATGAAGAAGACGTTCTCGGCGTAGGTGCGGTTGAGCCAGACGCGTACCGGCGCTCCCAAGGCTGCCTCCCGGGGCATGGCGTGACGGAGTGTCAGGGCGCGGGGCGGGACCGTGCGCCGACTGCCCGGGCGGCCCTGTGAGGTGGCACCCTAGCGGGCCGTCGCGAGGATTCGAACAAGCGGGTCGGTCCGGGTGGCCGCTGCCCGGTTCCGCTGCCGGAGGGGGTGTCGATGGGGGAGGATGGGCAGCGGCATTCCGATAAATTCGAATAATTAGTCGAACAAGCATCGATCAGGTGATCCAGTCGTACTATTTGTTCGGTTATTCCGAACCACTCGAAAGAGTGATTGCGGCCCGCCCCCGAATGGCCTCACCATGAAGCTGCAACATGAATGTGCAAGGCGACACGTCATCGGGTAATCGGGTATGCGAAGGGCTCCCCTTATGTCGACCGAAACCACTGCCGGTATTCCTGCGCCGGGCGCGCAGCCGGAGATCCGGCAGCAGCAGAGTCTGAGCACGGCAGGTGCGCGGAACCTCGCCACCACCACCAAGTCCGCGCCGCAGATGCAGGGCATCAGCCCGCGCTGGCTGCTCAGGACGCTGCCCTGGGTGCAGGTGTCCGGCGGTACCTACCGGGTCAACCGCCGCCTGCGCCACTCGGTCGGCCGCGGTCGGGTGAGCTTCGTCAAGACCGGCCCCGAGGTGCGGATCGTCGCGCCGACGCTCGCCGAGGTGCCGGCGCTGCGCGGGTTCCAGGACGAGGCCCTGCTGGAGGAGCTGGCCGGGCGCTTCGTCCAGCGGGACTTCGGCGCCGGCGACGTCCTGGTCTCGGCCGGGGCGGCGATCGACGAGGTCTTCCTGATCGCGCACGGCAAGCTCGAGCGGATCGGCACCGGCAAGTACGGCGACGAGACGGTGGTCGGCACCCTCGCCGACGGCGACCACCTCGGCGACGAGGCCCTGCAGCAGGAGGACGGCACCTGGCCGTACACCGTCCGGGCCGCGACCTCGGGCACGGTGATGGCCCTGCCCTGGTCCGCCTTCCAGGAGCTGCACGACCGCTCCGAGGCGCTGCAGCTGCAGATCATCGAGTACCTGAACGGCTTCCAGCAGGCGCAGAACAAGCACGGCGAGGCCGCGATCGACCTCTCCGCCGGCCACCACGGCGAGTACGAGCTGCCCGGCGCCTTCGTGGACTACGAGCTCAGGCCGCGCGAGTACGAGCTGAGCGTCGCGCAGACCATCCTCAGGGTCCACACCCGGGTCGCCGACCTCTACAACCAGCCGATGAACCAGACGGAGCACCAGCTGCGGCTGACCATCGAGGCGCTGCGCGAGCGCCAGGAGCACGAGCTGGTCAACAACCCCGAGTTCGGCCTGCTGGAGAACGCGGCGTACGACCAGCGCATCCAGACCCACTCCGGGCCGCCCACCCCGGACGACATGGACGAGCTGCTCAGCCGGCGCCGCGGCACCAGGATGTTCCTCGCCCACCCCAAGGCCATCGCCGCCTTCGGCCGCGAGTGCAACAAGCGCGGCCTCGTGCCCGGCACGGTGGAGGTCGAGGGGCGGCACGTCACCGCCTGGCGCGGGGTGCCGGTCTTCCCGTGCAACAAGATCCCGATCGTCGGCGGCCACACCAGCTCGATCATCGCGATGCGCGTCGGCGAGGACAACCAGGGCGTCATCGGCCTGCACCAGACCGGAATTCCGGACGAGTACCAGCCGGGCCTTTCGGTGCGGTTCATGGGAATCGACGAGACGGCCATCATTTCCTACCTGGTCAGCGCCTACTACTCCGCCGCGATCCTGGTGCCGGACGCGGTCGGCGTCCTGGAGAACGTGGACATCGCGCAGCGCTAGAACGCGGCCGGCGACCACGGAACCGACGCCGGAACGGCGACCACCGGAGCGGTGTGCACCGAACGCCGACCACCGGAACCGACGCCGGAACGCCGACCACCGGCACGGTGTGCACCGAACGCCGACCACCGGAACCGACGCCGGCCGGCCGTCCCGCGCCGCCCGGCCGGGGCGCCCACACCCCGGGCCGGGCGGCGCGCCTTCGTGCGGGCCGAGCGCCCCACCGCCGGTACTTCACAGCGGCCCGCCCCGGGCGGGCCGACACATCCTGTCGCAGGCCCGACGGCCTCACCACAGGCCAACAGGGGGGAGAAACCCATGACGAGCTCCACGCTGGAACGGGACCACCGGGAGGGGCACGAGGCGGAGGGCGTCCTCGCCCGGGCCCGCACGCTGGTCGACCCGGTCCTGCGGGCCGCCGTCGACTCGCTGCCGGGCGCGATGCGCAAGGTCGCCGGCTACCACTTCGGCTGGTGGGAGGCGGACGGCTCGCCCTCGGCCGCCCCCTCCGGCAAGGCGATCCGGCCGGCCCTGGTGCTCGCCGCGGCCCAGGCGCTCGGCGGCACCCCGGCCAGGGCCACCGCGGCGGCCGCCGCCGTCGAGCTGGTGCACAACTTCACCCTGCTCCACGACGACGTCATCGACCGCGACGTGACGCGCCGCCACCGCCCCACCGCCTGGAGGGTGTTCGGCACCACCGAGGCCATCCTGGCCGGGGACGCCATGCACTCGCTGGCGCTCCGGCTGCTCGCCGAGGACCCGGACCCGGCTGCCCGGGAGTCCGCCCGGCGGCTCACCGACTGCGTGGTCGAGCTCTGCGAGGGGCAGCAGATCGACTGCGCCTTCGAGCAGCGCAGCGACGTCTCCCTCACCGAGTGCCTGGCGATGGCGGAGGCGAAGACCGGGGCCCTGCTCGGCGCCGCCTGCGCGATGGGGGCCCTGTACGGGGGCGGTTCGACGGAGGCCGCGCAGGCGATGGACGGCTTCGGCCGGGAGATCGGCCTGGCCTTCCAGCTGATCGACGACCTGATCGGAATCTGGGGCGACCCCGCGGTGACGGGCAAGCCGGTGGGCGCGGACCTGGTCGCCAGGAAGAAGTCGCTGCCGGTGGTCGCGGCGCTCGGTTCCGGCACCCCCGAGGGTGCCCGGCTGGGCGAACTGTACGCGCTGGAACGCCCGCTCAGCCCGGAGGAGTTGGCGCAGTGCGCGGCTGCCGTCGAGGGCGCCGGCGGGCGCGGCTGGGCGCAGGGCGAGTCCTGCGAGCGGATGGCCGCGGCGATGGCCCAGCTGGCCACCGCCGTTCCGGAACCGTCCGCGGCGGACGAACTGCTGGCGCTCGCCGAACTGGTCACCCGCCGCAAGCACTGACCCGGGGCGGCAGGGGTGGGCGCCGGCCCGGCCCGGTCGCCCACCCCTGCGGCGTGCCCGTCCAGGCCCCGCGCCCTGCGTGCACCGGCAGCGTCGGGTCGGCCACTGAGGCCCTTCCAGGCCCCGGCGCCGTCCACGTCGCCGGGCCCGGCCGCTGAGGCCGATCCCGGCGTCCCGTCCCGGAGCCGGCGCGGGGCTCAGCCGAAGGCGGCCAGCAGCCGCTGCTCCTTGGCCGGTTCGATGCCCTGCCGCACCGCGGCCTCCTTGCGGCCCTTCCGCCCCTCGGCGTCGGTGTCCTCGGCCGGGCCGCGGCTGCGCAGCCACTCCCAGGTGTCCCGCGCGGTCTCGGCGAAGGGCCGGCAGCGCAGCCCGGCCGCCCGGGCCCGGCCGGTGTCGGCGAGCCAGACGCCCGTCAGCTCGGGCACGTCGGGCGCCCAGAGCGGGAGTTCGCTCCACGGCTCGACCTGGTCCGGCCCCTCGGCGAGCAGCGCCGCGTCGTCGACCCAGACCAGCTCGGTGTCCGCGGCGCCGGCCACCTCCCGGCAGGTCTCCAGCCACTGGCCGAAGGTGAGCAGTCCGGGCGGGGCCGTGGTGACGTAGCGACCGGTGGTTCCCACGGTGAGCAGGTCGAGCCCGAAGGCGGCGAAGTCCCGGACGTCGATCACCTGCATGGTGCGCCGGCGGTCGCCGGGGGCCAGCACCCGCCCGCCGCGGGCCATCCGTTCCAGCCACCAGGGCAGCCGTCCGCCGTTCTCGTGCGGGCCGATGAGCAGCCCGCTGTTGAGGATCAGCGAGCGTTCGGCGCCGAAGCCGTCGAGGACCGCCCGTTCGCAGCCCGCCTTGAGCGGGTTGCCGGGCGGCTGGCCGGGAGGGGTGTCGGCGGGGCAGGGGTGCAGGGGCGAGTCCTCGGTGACGGTTCCGGCGGGCCAGTCGGCGAAGGCGTGCACGGAGGAGACGAAGGTGTAGTGGTCGGCCCGGCCGCGCAGCAGTGCGGCGGAGGCCGCCGCCTGGGCGGGCTGCTGCGCGGAGGTGTCGACGACTGCGTCCCAGCTGCGGCCCTCGACGAGCCGGGCGAGGTCGTCGGCGCGGTCGCGGTCGCCCCGGACGGTCTCGACACCGGGCAGGTCGGCGGTGGTGCGGCCGCGGTTGAAGGTGGTCACCTCGTGGCCGCGGGCGAGGGCGTCGGATGCGTAGGCCCGTCCGAGGAAGGACGAGCCGCCGAGCAGGAGGATCTTCATGCGGGCAAGTCTGTCCGCGGCCGGCCGTCGGTGACCCTCGCTTAGCGCTGGGCAGAGCGGGCCGCCGGGCCCGCCCCACCCCGCCCCATCGGCCCCGCGCCGCACCGCCCCCCACCGGTCGGCCGACGTGCCGCCCCGCCCGGCCCCGCATAGCATCCGCTATGTACTCGTATGTCCAGAATTCCGGCCCGCCCCGGCGTCGCCGGCCTTCCGTGCACTGGGGAGAGCGACGCGCATGGCCAACCCGGCACTCGTGGACCCGGCCACCATCCGTGCGACGGTCGCCGAGGCCTGGATCCGCGCCTACCCGATGCTGCGGAACTACCGCACCCTGTACGCGCAGGCCCTGGACGACGCGGACCCGCGCCACGTCGGCGGCTTCGGCGTCTTCCGCCACCACCGGCGGCCGTCCACCCCGGCCGACACCGACGTCGTCACCCCGAACAACGACACCCCGTACTCCTGGGCCTGGCTGGACCTGCGCGCCGAGCCGTGGGTGGTGTCGGTCCCGGCGACGGACCGCTACTACGTCCTCCCGCTGCACGAACTCGACACCGTCTACGCCGGGTTCATCGGCAGCCGGACCACCGGCCCGGAGGCCGGCGACCACCTGGTGGCCGGCCCCGGCTGGCAGGGCGAGCCGCCCCCCGGCGTCCGCGGGGTGATCCGCACCGCGACCCGGCTGGTCGGGATCGTCGGCCGGACCCAGCTGGCCGGCGGGACACCGGCGGAGCTCGCCGAGCTGTCGGCCGTCCAGCAGGGCTACCGGCTGCGCCCGCTGCACGCCTACGCGGGCACCCCGGCGCCCGCCCCCGCGCCGGAGCCGGTCTGGCCGGTGTGGCGCGAGGAGGTGCTCGGCACCGTCGAGTTCCTGACCTTCCTCGACTTCCTGCTCGGCTTCTTCCCGCTGCACGGCGAGGTCGCGCTGCCGCCCGCCGAGACCGACCTGCGCGGGCGCCTCACCGACCTGGGCGTCGACGGCCGCGGCGAGTTCGAACCCGCCGCACTGCCCCTCGCGGTGCGCGCCGAGATCGAGCGCGGCATCGCCGGCGGCCGCGCCCGGCTGGCCCGCGCCACCGGTGAACCCGGCACCTCGGCCGGGTTGTTCGGCACCCGTGGGGAGGTCGGCGCGGACTTCCTCGGCCAGGCGGTGGGCGCCGGGCTCGGCCTCTACGGGCTGCCTGCCGAGGAGGCCTGGTACGGCGGCTGGCCGGTCGACAGCGCCGGCAACCGGCCGCCGAACGCGAGCGACCGCGACTACGTGATCCGCTTCGGCCCGGACGACCTGCCACCGGCCCGGTTCTTCTGGTCGGTCACCATGTACGGGCTCCCGGACCGCCTGTTGGTCGACAACACCCTGGACCGCTACTCGATCGGCGACCGCACCCCGGGCCTGGTCCGCGACCCGGACGGCGGACTCACCCTCCACGTCCGGCACAAGCGCCCCGCCGACGCCGGGCACTCCGCCAACTGGCTGCCCGCCCCGGACGGCCCGTTCTCGGTGGTCGCCCGGCTCTACGGGCCGGACCGCTCCGTGCTCGACGGCCGCTGGCGGCTCCCGCCGCTCGACCCGCGGTGACCGCCCCGCCGCCGAGGTGACCGCCCACGGCGAGCGCCGACACCCGACAGGCACCCCACAGGCACCCGACAGGCATCCCACAGGCACCCGACCGGCATCCCCGCACCGACCTGACGAAGGACACCCGATGACCCAGCCCGAGCTGGAGGCCCTGGCCGCCGACGCCTACGTCTACGGCTACCCGCTCGTCGCCGGCCTCACCATGGTCGAGCGCTTCACCAAGGGCGGCCTGGGCACCCTGCCGGTGGCGGAGTTCAACCACTTCAGCCACGCCACCCGGCTGGCCGGGCCCAGGGACCACTTCGTCTCGGTCAACAACGACACCGTCTACTCGGTCGCCCAGCTCGACCTCTCCGAGGGCCCGCAGGTGCTGCGCGTCCCGGACACCGCGGGCGCCTACTACGTGCTGCAGTTCGTCGGGGCCTGGACGGACAACGTCGCCTACCTCGGGAGCCGTGCCACCGGCACCGAGGAACAGACCTGGCTGGTCGTCCCGCCGGGCTGGCACGGCACACCGCCCGACCCGACCCGGGTGATCGAGGTGCCGACCACGGTGGCGACCATCGTCGGCCGCTTCGCCTGCACCGGCCCGCGCGACCTCCCCCGGGTCAAGGCCCTCCAGGCCGCCCTCACCCTGGAGCCGTTGGAGCCCGGCGGGCTGGTCGCCGGGCTGCCCGAGCCGGACCCGGACGTCCCCGAGCGGCTGGCCTTCTTCGAACGGCTCAGGGTCTGGATGCAGGCCTTCCTGCCGGCCGGGCCGGACGTCGAGTACCAGCGGCGCTTCGCCCCGCTCGGCCTCCTGGACCCGGGTGCCTCGCCGTACCGCGCGGCCGCCGCGGACTGGACGCTCGCGCTGGGCAGGGGCCTGGCCGCCGGCCGGGAGCGGGTCGAGGACGCCACCCGCCCGCCCGAGGACCACCCGCTCGGCGAGTGGCGTTCGGCGCTCCACCTGTTCGACTACAACATCGACCACCTGGGGCCCGGGACCCGCGACGAACCCGACTGGCGCATCCCCGACCGCCGCGCCGGCTACCTCAGCCGGGCCGCCGCCGCCCGGGCCGGCCTCTGGGGCAACCACGCCTACGAGGCGTCCTACGCGATGACCTACGACGACTCCGACGGCCGCCCGCTCAGCGGCGAGCACCGCTACACGCTGCACTTCGACCAGCCGCCGCCGGCCGAGGCCTTCTGGTCCGTCACGATGTACGGGCTGCCGGACTACTACCTGGTGGAGAACCCGATCGGGCGCTACTCGATCGGCGACCGCACCCCGGGCCTGGTCTACGGCGAGGACGGCTCGCTCACCCTGACGCTCCAGCACGAGGAACCCGAGGACGGGCCGACGGCGGCCAACTGGCTGCCCACGCCGCCCGGCGAGTTCCGTCCGATCATCCGGCTCTACCAGCCGAAGCAGGCCGTGCTGGACGGCAGCTACCGGGTGCCGCCGATCCGGCGGAGCTGACCGCTCGGGCCGTACCGCTCCGCCCGTCCCCCCCCGCCGTCCGGGTGCCTCAGCGCGCGGCCGGGGACGCGCCGCCCGCCGGGGCGGCCGTGGGAGAGCCCGACGGCTGCGAGGACGGCTGCGAGGAGGGCTGCGAGGACGGGTGCGCGGACGGCGAGGAGCTCGGTGAGGAGCTCGGCGAGGAGGAGGGCGAGGACGACGGCGGCGCGGAGGAGGGCGAACCCGACGGGGACGGGGACGCCGTCGCCGATCCGGACGGTCGCGGGGTCCCGCTCGGAGTGCCACCGGGCGTTGAGCCGGTCGAACCGCTCGAGCCCGTCGAGCCGGTCGGTGTGGGACCGGGTGTCGTCCCCGGAGCCGCCGTGGCGGTCGGGCCCGGGTCGGCGGGGGAGGAGGCCGAACCGCCCCGGTTGTGCGGGCCGCCCTCCAGGGTGACGACCGCCTGCGAGGGCGGCAGCGCGATCCGGGCGGTCCAGTGCGTCGTGGGGGCGAGGTCCTCGTCCACCGTGACGATCACGGTGATCCGCTGGCCCGGGGCCAGCGTCCCGGAGTCACGGCTGAGCCGGAGCCAGCCGGCGTCCGGCGCGGCACGCCAACGGATCTCGGTGGCACCGGAGTTGGTGAGTGTGAGGACGGTCCGGTTGCCGTACTCGCCGGCCTCGACGGTGAGCAGCCCGGTCGCGGCCGGTGCGGCCTGGCCCGGCCAGGGAGCGGTGACCCGCTCGACCGCGGGGGCGGGGGCGGCGACCAGGGTGGGGCTGCCGATCGGGGTCGCGCCGCTGGCCGGTACCGGTACGGCCGGTCCCTGGAGGGCGAGCCGCGGAATCCCGGGGAACAACGTTTCTGCAGTGCCGGAACCGGACGTGACCGCCCCGGCACCCGCCAACTCCATCCCGGGGACCGCGGACGACTCCGGGCCGGCCGGATCACCCGCCGACGGCCGCGCGTCCGGTGGCAGCTGCCCGCCCGCCCGGCCGGCCTCCTCCACCCGCACCGTGGAGACCGAGGCCGCCGACCCCGACTCGCCGACGCCGCGGTGCCCCGCCCAGAGCGCGACCACCGGCGCGGCCAGGACGGCGGCCAGCACCCCGGTGGTCACCACCCGCCGGCGGACCGCCAGCGCGCGGCCCGTGTCCGGCGCCCGGTGCCGGGGGAAGCCGCCCTGGTCGAACCGCAGTCCCGGATCCACCGCCGGGGCCCCGGCCGCCCGCCGGGCCCGCCGGGCGGCCCCGGACGCCGTCGGCAGGTAGCCCGCCGCGCCGTCCTCCGCCGCGCCGTCCTCGCCCGCCTCGTGCGTGCCCGTCCCGCCCTCCGCGGCCCCGCCGTCCGCCGCCCCGCCCTCCACCGGTGCGGCCGCGGGCGCGGTCAGCAGCGCCAGCCCGGACAGCCCGGCCGAGCCCTCCGCCGCCTCGTCGCCCACCCGTTCCGCCGTCCCCCGGCAGGTCGGGCAGTCGACCACGTGCTGCACCAGCTCCCGGCGCAGCGCCGGACCGAGTACCCAGTCCCGCCAGGACTCCGCCCCGGCCCCGCCGAGCCGGTCGAGCTCCGGGCAGCTGCCCACCCCGAGCACCAGCAGCGCGGCCCTGGTCCGGGCCACCTCGGCCTCGGCGGCGGCGAGCAGGGCGCGGGTCCGTTCGAACGGCAGCCCCAGGACGGCCGCCGCCTCGTGCGGGGTCAGCCGGTGCCGGACGGACAGCTCCAGCGCCTCGCGCTGCTCGGGATCGGTGCCGGCCGCCTCCGGCCAGGCGAGCGAGGCCAGCTCGCGCCGCCGCCGGGCCGCCTCGGCCTCGGCCGGCTCCGCTCCGGGCTCCCGCCCGGCGCCGTCCGCCAGACGCCGCAGGCAGCAGTACCTGGCCAGTGCGAACAGCCAGGCCCGGACCAGCCCGGGCTCGGCGAGCCGGGCGCCGTGCCGCCGGGCCAGCTCGCGGACCTCGTGCAGGGCGGCGGCGGCCGCGTCGTGCTCGCACAGCACCGAGAGGCAGTAGGTGAACAGGCCGTCCACCTGCCGGTCGTACGCCGCGAGCACGGCGGCCGGCGGTGCTTCAGTACGCGTTGTCACCCGTCCGACGGTAGAGACGGCGGGCGGTGGGCCCCGGCCGTTCGCCGCGTATGTACTTCTTTCGGGTAACAACATCGTCCATCTGTGTGGACGCCGCCCGGCCCCGGCCCGTGCATCCGCCCGCCCCGGCCCGTGTACCCCGCCCCGCCCCGGGCCGTGCACCCCGCCGGGCGGAGCGCCCGCGAGGGGCCCGCGCCCCGCGCTCGTCCGGCGGTGTCAGACCCAGGCGCTACGGTGGCCGCATGGCTGCCCGTACCAAGACCACCGCCAAGCCGCGCCCGGCGTACCGCTGCACCGAGTGCGGCAACCAGCTGCCCAAGTGGGTCGGCCGCTGCCCGGAGTGCAACGCCTGGGGCACGGTCGAGGAGTACGGCGCGGTGCCGATCCGGACGACCGCCGCCGGCCCGGTCAGCGCGCCCGCCCGCCCGATCGCCCAGGTCGACGGCCAGGTCGCGACGGCGCGTTCGACGGGCGTTCCGGAGCTGGACAGGGTGCTCGGCGGCGGGCTGGTCCCGGGCGCGGTGGTCCTGTTGGCGGGCGAGCCCGGCGTCGGCAAGTCCACCCTGCTGCTGGACGTCGCGGCCAAGGCGGCCTCCGACCAGCACCGCACCCTCTACGTCACGGGCGAGGAGTCGGCCGGCCAGGTGCGGCTGCGGGCGGACCGCATCAACGCCCTCTCCGACCACCTCTACCTCGCCGCCGAGTCCGACCTCGGCGCCGTGCTCGGGCACGTCGAGGCGGTCAACCCCGGCCTGCTGATCCTGGACTCGGTGCAGACCATCGCCTCCGCCGAGCTGGACGGCGCCCCCGGCGGCCCGGCCCAGGTCCGCGAGGTGGCGGGCGCGCTGATCCGGGCGTCCAAGGAGCGCGGCATGGCCACGCTGCTGGTCGGCCACGTCACCAAGGACGGCCAGATCGCGGGCCCACGCCTGCTGGAGCACCTGGTGGACGTCGTGCTCAGCTTCGAGGGGGACCGCCACGCCCGGCTGCGGCTCATCCGCGGGGTCAAGAACCGCTACGGCGCGACGGACGAGGTCGGCTGCTTCGAGCTGCACGACGAGGGCATCGCCGGTCTGGCGGATCCGTCCGGCCTCTTCCTGACCAGGCGTGACAAGCCCGTCCCGGGCACCTGCCTCACCGTCACGCTGGAGGGCAAGCGGCCGCTGGTCGCGGAGGTGCAGGCGCTGATGGTGGATTCGCAGATCCCGTCGCCGCGGCGCACCACCTCTGGCCTGGAGTCGCCGCGGATCGCGATGATCCTGGCGGTGGTCGAGCGGCACGGCGGGGTGAAGCTCGGCAAGCAGGACATCTACACCGCGACGGTGGGCGGGGTGAAGCTGAGCGAGCCGTCCGCCGACCTCGCGGTCGCGCTCGCGGTGGCCAGCTCCTCCTCCGACACCCCGCTGCCCAGCAACCTGGTGGCGATCGGCGAGGTCGGCCTGGCGGGCGAGGTGCGGCGGGTGACGGGTGTGCAGCGGCGGCTCGCCGAGGCGCACCGGCTGGGCTTCACGCACGCCCTCGTGCCGCCGGACCCGGGCAAGGTGCCGCCGGGCATGAAGGTGGTGGAGGTGGCCGACATCGGCGAGGCGCTGCGGGCGATCCCGGGCCGCCGCCGGGCCGCCGCCAAGCCCCGTGGTGAGGCACCGTCGGCGCCGCCGGCCCCCCGTTCGGCCCGGGTCGTCGCCGATCCGGAGGAGCTGATGGACGGCTGGGAGCCGCTCGACTCCGACGAACTGCGCTGACCCAAGCCCTGTCGATGCCGCACGCAGTTAGACTTTCCCCAGTCTCATTGGCCAGTAGGCAGTACCGAGCGGTACTGAGCGACAGAGCAACAGACCGCGGACCGGCGCACGGCGCGAGGCGCGCGGCACGGGGTCGACCGGAGGAGTCACGTGGCAGCCAGCGACCGGGGGGCGGACAAGGCCTCCCGTGAGGAGGCCCTGCTGCGGGCCTCCCTCACCGCCATCGCGCCCGGCACGGGGCTGCGCGACGGCCTGGAGCGGGTGCTCCGGGCCAACACCGGCGGCCTGATCGTGCTCGGTTTCGACAAGACGGTCGAGTCGATCTGCACCGGCGGTTTCGTCCTGGACGTGGAGTTCACCGCCACCCGCCTGCGCGAGCTGTGCAAGCTCGACGGCGCGGTGGTGCTGGACAAGGACATCACCAAGATCGTCCGGGCCGGCGTGCACCTGATGCCGGACTCCACCATCCCCACCGACGAGACCGGCACCCGCCACCGCACCGCCGAGCGCGTCAACCGGCAGACCGGCTTCCCGGTGGTGGCGGTCTCGCACTCGATGCGGCTGATCGCGATGTACGTGAACGGCACCCGCCGGGTGCTGGAGGACTCGACCACCGTCCTGTCCCGCGCGAACCAGGCGCTGGCCACCCTGGAGCGCTACAAGCTGCGCCTGGACGAGGTCGCCGGCACGCTCTCCGCGCTGGAGATCGAGGACCTGGTGACGGTCCGGGACGTCACCGCCGTCGCCCAGCGGCTGGAGATGGTCCGGCTGATCGCCACCGAGATCGCCGGCTACGTGCTGGAGCTCGGCATCGACGGCCGTCTGCTCTCGCTCCAGCTGGACGAGCTGATCGCGGGCGTGGAGCCGGAGCGGGAGCTGGTCGCCCGGGACTACTTCCCGGAGCGCGCCGCCAAGAAGGGCCGCACGGTCAACGAGGTGCTGGCCGATCTGGAGGCGCTCACCCACGCCGAACTGCTGGACCTCCAGACGGTCGCCAAGGCGCTCGGCTACTCGGGCTCCCCGGAGTCGCTGGACTCCGCGGTCTCGCCGCGCGGCTACCGGCTGCTGGCGAAGATCCCGCGTCTGCCCAACACGGTGATAGAGCGCCTGGTCGAGCACTTCGGCGGTCTGCAGAAGCTGCTCGCCGCCAGCATCGACGACCTGCAGACGGTCGAGGGCGTCGGCGAGACCCGGGCCCGCTCGGTCCGGGAGGGCCTGTCCCGCCTTGCCGAATCGTCCATCCTGGAACGCTACGTCTGACCGGGGGCGCCCGTCTCGCGGCGCCTCCGCCCGGGCCCCCGGAGAGCAGGTCTCCCGGGGGCCTTCGCACGTCCCGCCGCGGCCCGCTGCGTCCTGCCGCGCCGCGGCCCGTCCCGCCGCGGCGCGGGTCGGACGGGCGAGCCCCCGACGCCGCCGCCGATCGCCGAAGCCCCCACCACCGGAACCGGTCCGGCGGTGGGGGCTTCGCGTGGAGCCGAGGGTGCCTCAGCTCTCCAGGCGGATCGAGGAGCGCGCCGAGACCTGCCCGCCGGAGAGGCCGGTGAGGTCGGCGACCACCAGGTAGGTGCCGGCGGCCGGGGCCGTCGCGTCCGCGGTGGCGCACTGCGGCTTGCTGCGGCTGCGGTCCCAGGTGAAGGTCTCGGTCATGCCGTTGTTGGCCGGGATCTGCACCCAGGCGCTGCCGCGGTCGCTCGGGCAGTCGCCGGAGGACCAGATCCGGTCGCCGTTGCTGGCGGTCACGGTGATCGCGGAGGCGGTCCGGCCCAGGTCCACCCGGCAGTTGGTGCCGGAGGCGTTCTTCACGGTGAGCGAGAGCCGGGGCTTGTCCTTGGGCTGGTACGAGTTCTGGGCGCCGGTCAGCTCCAGGGTGACCTGGGAGGAGACGCAGACCGGCAGGGCCATCACCTCGGCCGTGTTCACCGCCGGGGCGCCGCCCGAGCCGCCCGACCCGCCCGCGGCACCCGAGCCGCCGGTGCCGCCCGAGGCACCCGGACCACCCGTCCCGCCGGAGGCACCGCCCGCGGCCGCGCCACCGCCCGATCCGCCCGTGGCGGGGGCCGGGTTGGGGGCTCCGCCGGTGCCGCCGGTGCTGAGGCTGACCTCGCCGCCGCCGGAGCCGGCCACCGGGCCGCCGCTCTGGCTGCCGCCACCGCCGCTGCCGCCGCCGGGGCGGGCCGCCGGGCCGCTGGGCGAGGCTCCGGGCGTGATGGCCTGGGCGGGGGTCTGGGACTGGGACGGAACGGCCTGGGCGGCCTTGCTCTGTGATCCGCCGTCACCGCCCTGATCGGTCATCAGCCAGGCGATCAGGGCGACGACCGCCGCGACGGCGGCGAGCATGACGAGGCGCCGGCGCCAGTAGATCGAGGCCGGCAGAGGTCCCACGGGTTGACGCAGAGAGGGCACGCCCAAACTCTACGAGACTGTGTGTGGCGATTGACTCACCAACACTGCACAGTCGCCCCTTCCTTCACATGATCCGCCATTTGCGCCGTTCGAGGGAGCCCCGAAGCGGTGATTTCCCCGCGGTTCACCGAATTGTCCGGAGCCTCGAACTCCGCTTCGGCCGGGGCCGCCGGGCATGGGAGGATCGAAGGGCCATGGCTGCCATCACCCCCGTTCCCGTTGCTCCGACCGGCTCCGCACCGGAGGCCGTCCGGTTGCCGATGCCCCTGCCGCTCTTCCACGCGACCGTCCTCGACTGGTACGAGGCCGGAAAGCGCGACCTGCCCTGGCGGACGCCCGACGCGACGCCCTGGGCGGTCATGGTGAGCGAGTTCATGCTCCAGCAGACCCCCGTGAAGCGCGTACTGCCCGCCTGGGAGGCCTGGCTGACCCGCTGGCCCACCCCGGCGGCCCTCGCGGCCGACGCGCCGGGCGAGGCGGTCCGGATGTGGGGCCGGCTCGGCTACCCGCGCCGCGCGCTGCGGCTGCACGCGGCCGCGGTGGCGATCACCGAGGAGCACGGCGGCGAGGTGCCGGACGACCACGCGACGCTGCTCTCGCTCCCCGGTGTGGGGGAGTACACCGCCGCTGCGGTCGCCTCCTTCGCCTTCCGTCAGCGGCACGTGGTGCTGGACACCAACGTCCGCCGGGTGTTCGCCCGCGCCGTCACCGGCGTCGAGTACCCGGCCCAGGCCACCACGGCCGCCGAGCGCCGTACGGCGACCGCGCTGCTGCCCGACGACGCCGAGACGGCGGCCACCTGGGCGGTCGGCGTGATGGAGCTGGGCGCGCTGGTCTGCACCGCGCGCGGCCCGGAGTGCGGGGACTGCCCGCTGTTCGCCCACTGCGCCTGGCAGCGGGCCGGGCGCCCGCCGTACGAGGGCCCGGCCCGGCGCGGCCAGACCTACGAGGGGACGGACCGGCAGGTGCGCGGCAAGCTGCTCGCGGTGCTGCGGGAGGCGCACGGCGAGGTGTCGCAGGCGCGGTTGGACGAGGTCTGGCCCGACGCGGTGCAGCGGGCCCGGGCGCTGGACGGACTGGTCGCGGACGGCCTGGTCGAGCCGGTCGAGCAGGGCGTCTACCGGCTGCCCCAGTAGCCGGCGCCTCCGCGCTACGGCCCGGCCCGCCCGTTCGCGCTCCCGGTGTCTGAAGGCGCCTGCGGGACACCCCGGGGACACCTGGTGCCCCCGGGCCCGCGGGGACGCAAGGACGCACGAAGGCGCCCCCGGAGCACGGCTCCGGGGGCGCCTTCGGCACGTCGGGCGGATCAGATGGCCGCCGCCTCCAGCGAGGCCTCGGCCGCCTTGTCCTCCTTGCCGGTGCCGACGCCGCGCAGCGGCACCTCGCGCAGGAACACCGCGGCGGCGATGGCGATCACGGCCGCCGCCGCGCCCCACAGGAAGACGGTGTGCAGGCCGTTGGACACCGCGTGGTGGTAGGCGTCCTGGATGGTGTCGGGGAGCTTGCGCAGGGCGGCCGGGCTCATCTGGCCCGGGTCCTTCACCCCGCCGCCGCCCGCGGTGGCCTGCTCGCCGAGCCGCTCCTTCATGGTCTCGGTGACCCGGTTGTTGAACAGCGCGCCGAAGAGCGCGACGCCGAAGGAGCCGCCGATGGTGCGGAACAGGGTGGCGGTGGAGCTGGCCACGCCCATGTCCTTGAGCTCGACGCTGTTCTGCGCGACGAGCATGGTGATCTGCATCAGGAAGCCCATGCCGGCGCCGAGCACGACCATCCAGCAGGCGGAGGTGAAGCTGCTGGTCCCGGTGCCCATGGTGGAGAGCAGCACCATGCCGCCGGTCATCACGACGGTGCCGATGATCGGGTAGATCCGGTACTTGCCGGTCTTGGTGACGGCCTGGCCGACCACCAGCGAGACGACCAGCATGCCGAACATCATCGGCATCAGCAGCAGCCCGGAGTTGGTGGCCGAGGCGCCCTGGACGATCTGCTGGTAGAGCGGCAGGAAGACGGTCGAGCCGAACATCACGAAGCCGACGATGAAGCCGATGATCGAGACCAGGGTGAAGTTGAGGTTCTTGAACAGGCTCAGCGGCAGCATCGGCTCCTGCACCCGCTGCTCGACGTAGCAGAAGGCGATCAGCGAGGCGGCGGAGAGCGCGGCCAGACCGAGGATCTGCTTGGAGCCCCAGGCGTACTGCTGGCCGCCCCAGGTGGTGATCAGGGTGAGCGAGACGATGCCGGTGGTGAGCAGCAGGGCGCCCAGGTAGTCGATCCGGGCCGTGTTGCGGACCTTCGGGAGCTTCAGGGTGACGACGACCACGGCGAGCGCGACCACGCCGAGCGGCAGGTTGATGTAGAAGGTCCAGTGCCAGCTGAGGTGGTCGGTGATGAAGCCGCCGATCAGCGGGCCGCCGATGGTGGCGAGGGCCATCACCGCGGCGAACATGCCCTGGTACTTGCCGCGGTCGCGCGGCGGGACCAGCGCGCCCATGATCGACATGACGCCGACCATCAGACCGCCGGCGCCCAGGCCCTGGAGGGCGCGGAAGCCGATCAGCTCGTTCATGTTCTGCGAGAGGCCGGACAGCGCCGAGCCCACCAGGAAGATCACGATCGAGGTGAGGAAGGTGCCCTTGCGGCCGTAGAGGTCGCCGAGCTTGCCCCAGATCGGGGTGGAGGCGGCGGTGGCCAGGGTGTAGGAGGTGACGACCCAGGACAGGTGCTCGGCGCCGCCGAGGTCACCGACGATCGTCGGCATCGCGGTGCCGACGATCAGGTTGTCGAGCATGGCCAGCAGCATGGTGACGACCAGGCCGACCATCACGAGGCGGATCTCGCGGGGCGACCGCGGCTGTTCCTCCTCGGCCGTCTGCTCCTCCGGTGCCGGCCCGGCGGTCTTGGACTGTGACATGAGGTGGTGTCTCCCGGGGGTGTCGCGGACGAGCGGAGGCCGTGCGTGCCTGCTGGCTGACTACTTACTTGTCGCCCGGCTAGTTTGGTGTACCGTCGGCACGGTAAGTTGTGTACTAGCCGGCCGTCAAGCCAGTTTCCCGAGCGGCCGTCCGGGCAGGGAGAATGGCCCGGGGCGGACGCCACCGGGGTCCGCAGCAGTCACCGACGCAGTCATGAGGCAGGCCATGGGCACTCCGCACAGCCCCCGCAGCGACACCCGGGCTCGCATCATCGAGGTGTCGTTGGAGCTCTTCTCCGAGCAGGGCTACGAGCAGACCTCACTGCGCGAGATCGCCGACCGCCTCGGCGTCACCAAGGCCGCGCTCTACTACCACTTCAAGACCAAGGACGACATCGTCCTCGGCATCGTCGAGCGGATGGCCGCGCCGATCGACGAGACCATCGCGTGGGGCCGCGAGCAGTCCTGGAGCCCGGAGATGCGGGACGAGCTGATCCGCCGCTTCGCGGACGGGATGGCCGAGCGGGCGCCGCTGCTGCGCTTCTTCCACGAGAACCAGCCCGCGCTGCGCGAGTCCCCGGCCGGGCTGGCGTTCCGGGACCGCATGATCACCATGATCCAGCTGGTGCACGGGCCGGACGCCGACTTCCAGGACCGGCTGCGCGCCGCGATGTCCCTGTTCACCGTCCACTCGTCGCTGTTCCTGCTCAAGCAGGACGACTCCGAGTGCGGCCGGACCGACAACGTCTGGGGCGAGACCTCACAGGTCGCGGCCACCCTGGAGGACGCGATCGCGGCGGCCCGGGTGGTCGCCCTGGAGATCGGCGGCCGGATCAGCCACCCCGCCCCCGCGCGCCCCTGACCGTCCGCCCCGTCCGCCCCCGGGCGGACAGGGCGCGGACCCGGGGTCAGAAGTCGGTGACGCCGTGCCCCGCGAGGTACGCGATCGGGTTGACCACCGCGCCGTAGTGGTTGCTGGTGCGGATCTCGAAGTGCAGGTGGGGCCCGGTCGAGTTGCCGGTGCTCCCGGAGCGCCCGATCCGCTCGCCGGCCGACACCCTGTCGCCCGCCGAGACGGCGAGCGAGGACATGTGCGCGTACTGCGCGTAGCGCCCGTCCGCCAGCCGCAGCACGACCTCCTTGCCGTACGCGCCGTCCCAACCGGCCGACACCACGGTCGCGTTGCCGACCGCCAGCAGCGGGGTGCCCGGGGCGACCGCGAAGTCCACCCCGGTGTGGTACCCGGCGGCGTACTCGGCGTTGGCCTTCCCGTACGGGTTGCTGGTCCGTGCACCGGGGGCGGGCGCCGACCACTCGGGCGCGGGTGCCGGGGCGGGTGCGGGTGCCGGGGCCGGGGCGGGCTCGGCGGCGGGTGCCGGGGCGGGGGCCGGGTCCGCGGGCGCTGCGGCGGCGGCCGGCGGCTCGGTCGGCAGCAGGTTGGCGGCCACCGCGACGGAATCCTGCGCCGAGTCCCCGCCGCCGGGGAGCCGGTAGGAGCTCGGCCCCGACACCTGGACGATCCCGGGGCTGGGCACCGCGGCCTGCGGTGCCGTGAAGGCCGAGCTGCCCGGGGTGGTGGGCCGGACGGTGTGCGCCGAGGCGCTGCCGGGGGCGGCCACCAGCAGCCCGCCGGCGAGCAGGGCGGCGACCACGCCCGCCGAGGCCACCGCGTGGTCCCGGTCGGCGCGCTGACGGCTGCCCGGCAGGGTGGCGTGACGGGGCGTGGCGAGCGCGCGCAGCGGTGCGGCGGCGTGGGTGCGGACGGCGTGGCCGAGCCGGGGCTGCCAGGCCGCGGCCTGGGCGGCGGCGCGGGCGGCGAGCCGGCGCAGCGCGGGCCCCACGGGCGGGACAGAGGACATCGGTTGCCGTACCTCACGGTCGTACGAGGGCAGCACGGAAGGACCCGTTCGGGGTGTGCTGCGCGGGGACCACTCAGGTGTAACCGTCACCGGGCGCAGCCCCAAACGGTGTGACGTACTACGGCGGGTAGTCGGCGTCGCGCCCGGGATCCGGTCCGGCGGAGCGACGATCACGGGGTCGGATCGACCACCACCGGTCCGCGGCGGCCGCCGGGCCCGCCGGGCCGCCTACTACCGCCGCTCGTACCCCCTCCGGCCCCTGTGACCAGTCCCACGCCGCAGCGGGGTTTGTGCCGGCCCCGGGGCCTTTCGCGGTCCGCGCCGCTGACCTGACGGGCCCGCTGCGGGACCATCGACGCATGTATGGCAACAGGAGCGAAGACCCCGACGGCAGTGACCGCCCGAGCCTCCCGGACCGCCGCTTCGCCGCCCTGCGGGGCTGCGAGCGGATCCTGTCCGGCGCCCGGCCGCAGAGCATGCGCGAACGCCTCGCCGCCCTCGCGGCCGCGGACGGCGGCCTGGACCACCGGCCGGACCAGTACGGCGACGGCGTGGTCCGCACCCTGGAGCGCCGGGTCGCCGACCTGCTGGGCACCGAGGACGCGGCCTTCTTCCCCACCGGCACGATGGCCCAGCAGGTCGCCCTGCGGATCCACGCCGAGGCCGCCGGGCTGCGCACCGTCGCGACGCACCCGCTGGCCCACACCGACCGGGCCGAGCGGCAGGCGCTCGGGGTGCTGACCGGACTGCGCAGCGTCTGGCCGACCATCGCGCCGCGCCAGCCCACCGCCGCCGAGCTGCGCGCCTTCGACGAGCCGTACGCCGCGCTCAGCCTCGAGCTGCCGTTGCGCGAGGCCGGGTTCGTGCTGCCCGACTGGGCGGAGCTGACGGCGCTGGCGGAGGTGGTCCGGGCGGAGCACGGCGCGGCGCTGCACGTGGACGGCGCCCGGATCTGGGAGTCGGTGCGGCACCTGGGCCACTCGTTGCCGGAGATCGCCGGGCTGGCCGACTCGGTCTACGTCTCCTTCTACAAGACGCTCGGCGGGGTCAGCGGCGCCGCGCTGGCCGGCGCCGCGGGCTTCGTCCGCACCGCCCGGGCCTGGCGGCACCGGTACGGCGGCCAGGTCTACCAGCAGTGGCCGGCGGTGCTGGCCGCGCTGGCCGGGCTGGACGACGAACTCCCGCGGCTGGACCGGTACGTGGCCCACGCCCGGACGGTCGCCGCGGCGCTGGCCGCCGCCTTCGCCGCGGTCCCGGGCGCCCGGGTGCACCCGGCCCCGCCGCACACCCACCAGTTCCAGCTCTGGTTGCCGTACCGCGCCGAGGAGTTGGAGGAGGCCACGCTGGGGCTGGCCGAGGACACCGGGACCGGGCTGTTCGGCGGCTGGCGCGAGCGCGACCTGCCGGGGCTGTCGATGACGGAGGTCACGGTGGCCGCGGCCGCGCTCGACTGGACGGCCGCCGAGGTCGCCGGGGCGGCCGCCGCCTTCCTCGACCGGCTGCCGGCCGGCGGCAAGGTCGGGTAGCGGCGGGGCCCGGTGCAAGGACGACCGGCCCGCCCCCGCGCAGTGCGGGGACGGGCCGGCCGAGGTGTGTTCAGATGCGCCTGGTCACAGGCTGATCGCTACTGCTCGATCGATCAGTTGTCGACCGGACGGACCCGGATCCAGGTCTCCAGGTAGTTCGAGGACTCGTTCTCGACCTCGATGCTGGTGCCCGTCTTCGGGACGTCCACGCCGCTGTACGGGTTGTCCTTGGACCACCAGGACTTCAGGTCCGAGAACTCGTCGACGCCCTTGGACTTCGGGATCGTGGTCTCGACGCCGGCCTTGTGCAGGGTCAGCGCCGGAACCTTGCGGGAACCGAAGGTGGAGTCGAAGCCCTGCATGCGCGGACGCATCAGGGTGCCGTCCGACCACTTCATGGTGGCCGGGTGCGAGTCGACCGGCAGGACCAGGCCGTGGCCCGGGTGGGCGCTCACGTTGTTGTCGGTCTGCGACTCGTCCCAGTACCAGATCAGCAGGCCGGGCTGGTACGCGTAGTGCTCGACCCAGCTCGGCTTGTCGGCGAAGCCGAAGTTGTACGGGCCGGTCTTCAGGGTCTGGTCGAACGAGACGTACTGCTTGTTCTCGGCGATGTAGTACTGCGCGTAGTCCTTGGTGTACGAGCCGCCGAAGCGGGTGAAGCCGGCGGACGTCCAGCCGTTGTCACCCTTCTCGACGTCGTCACTGAAGACGGTGGCGCCGTCCGCGGTCACCGAGATGTCGTCCACCGCGAAGCCGCGGTAGTGCAGGCCGCCGTCGGTGGTGTTGTGGTAGCGGAACTGGACCTTCTGGCCGGCGTAGGCGTCCAGGTTGAAGGACAGGTCGCCCCACGTGGCGGCGAGGCCGTTGACGGCCGGGCGGCCGTTCTCCTTCGGCAGCGCGGCGCCGTTCCAGGTGCCGTCCACGACGGTCCAGGTCTTGCCACCGTCGGTGGAGACCTCGCCGAACGCGTAGTCGAAGTCCGGCTCCAGCTCGTACCAGGCCTTGGCGTTGATGCTGGCCTTGGTCTTGCCGGTCAGGTCGACCTCGCGGGTCAGCGTGACGTTCAGGTTGTCGGCGCTGCCGCTCCACCACTCCGACGTGCCGGCGAACGGCTTGTTGATGTCGGTGGTGATGCTCTTCTTCGGCAGGTCGACGACCAGGGCCTGCGGGAGGGCGCTGTTGTACTCGACCGGACCGATGTGGTGGGTCGACTCCTTGCCCGCGGTGGCCTTGTCGTACTTCAGCCAGCCGAGCTGCAGCTTGCTCCAGGCGTCGAGGTCGTTCGGCATGTCGCCGATCGCGTCCTTGCCCTCGCCCAGCCAGGAACCGGAGGACATCAGCGACCAGAAGCCGACCGAGTTGTCGATGCCCTTGCCGGCGGTGTCGTACAGGTCCGGCAGACCGAGGTCGTGGCCGTACTCGTGGGCGAAGACGCCGAGGCCGCCGTTCTCGGGCTGCATCGTGTAGTCGCCGATCCAGAGACCGGAGCTGCCGACCTGGACGCCACCGAGCTTGTTGCCCTCGGGGCCGGCCTGGCCGGTCAGGTTGCCGTAGACGTACGAGCGGTGCGCCCACAGGGCCTTGCTGCCCTGCTTGCCGCCACCGGCCGACTTGTCCTCGCCGGCGTGCACGATCTGGAAGTGGTCGATGTACCCGTCGGGCTGGTTGAAGTTCCCGTCGTGGTGCGACCCGTAGCGGTCCCACTGGTCGTACTGGGCCAGCGTCGCCTTGATCTGGGCGTCGGTCTGACCCTTGGCCAGCTGGTCCTTGTACCAGATGTCCACGGCGTCGCGGATCAGGTCCTGCGCGCTGGCGCAGACGTTGGAGCCGCAGTAGTCGGACCCGTAGCGGGCCTCGTTCCACGGAACGCGCACCCAGTCCGAGACCACGCCGTCGACCGAGTAGCGGCCCGAGGACTGCTTCTCGTAGAAGGTCTTCAGCGAGGGCTTGTCCTTGCTGAAGTACAGGTCCTGGTAGTGCTGCTGGTTGTAGTCGGCCTGCCAGGCGGTCGAGTTGTTGGTGGCGCGGTCCGGCTGCGCGATCTCGTTGTGCTTCGGGCCGGGCTCACCCCCGTACTTGACCTTGCCGTCCGCCGTCTTGGTGGTGTTGTCCACCTGGTCGCCGAAGTCGACCAGGATGGTGAAGATCTTGTCCGTGCGCTCGCGGGCGAGCTCCACGTACTTGTCCTTGCCCAGCTTCACGCTGGTGCTGCCGTTGTGCTCCTCGACCTTCGCGGTGCCGGCGAGCAGCTGCTCGGTGGCGGCCTTCTGCTCGGCCTCCACCTTCCCGGTCAGCGGGCCGGGAAAGTTGTGCTCAGTGCTCTGGACGGCCTCGGCCGGGTCCTTCGGCACGGGGGCCGAACCGGCGGCGACGGCGGTGCCCGGGAACATGCCCGCGCCAAGCGTGACTATGACCGCCGCGGCCGTGGCCACCGCAGCGGTTCTCCTGGTGTGCTTCAACGTTGTGACGTCCTCCCCGACCGGGGCCAGCTCTTGGCCAAAGCCCGGCAAACCAAAATGAAAGACAGGTGGACGTCATTTGATACAAGCGTGGACGGAAAAGATAGACCTTGACCCTGACATGGTCACGGCGCTATGCTCCGCGACTTCCCATCAGCTGACCATATGTCAACCGTATGCTCGTTAAAGCTTACTGAGAAATGGGACGCATCCGTACCATCCCGCCCCGAAGCCGCAGATTCCGGTCAGCCGGAACCCGCGGCCCGCGGGCCCGGAACGCACCGAGCCCCCGGCGCGGACGCCGGGGGCTCGGTGGCTGTGAAGTTGTCTGTTAAATGTTGCTACTTCGTCAGGTCCGGACCGGACGAGGCGACCGCGGCCGGGGTGTCCGCGACGGCCGACTTCTCCTCCCCGCGGAAGGTGAACTTGGCGTCCTTGCCCTCGCCCTCGACGTCCACGACGACGATGTGGCCGGCCCGCAGCTCGCCGAAGAGGATCTTCTCGGAGAGGTGGTCCTCGATCTCGCGCTGGATGGTGCGGCGCAGCGGACGGGCTCCGAGGATCGGGTCGTAGCCGCGCTTGGCCAGCAGCTTCTTGGCCTCGACACCGAGCTCCAGGCCCATGTCCTTGTCCTTGAGCCGCTCGTCCACCTTGGCGATCATCAGGTCGACGATCTGGATGATGTCGTCCTCGGACAGCTGGTGGAACACCACGATGTCGTCGACGCGGTTCAGGAACTCGGGGCGGAAGTGCTGCTTGAGCTCCTCGCCGACCTTCGCCTTCATCCGCTCGTACCCGGTCTGGGTGTCACCCGTGGCCGCGAAGCCCAGGTTGAAGCCCTTGGAGATGTCCCGGGTGCCGAGGTTGGTCGTCATGATGATGACGGTGTTCTTGAAGTCGACCACGCGGCCCTGGGAGTCGGTCAGGCGACCGTCCTCCAGGATCTGCAGCAGCGAGTTGAAGATGTCCGGGTGGGCCTTCTCGACCTCGTCGAAGAGGACGACCGAGAACGGCTTGCGGCGGACCTTCTCGGTCAGCTGGCCGCCCTCCTCGTAGCCCACGTAGCCGGGGGGCGAACCGAAGAGCCGGGAGACGGTGTGCTTCTCGGAGAACTCGGACATGTCGAGCGCGATCAGCGCGTCCTCGTCGCCGAAGAGGAACTCGGCGAGCGTCTTGGACAGCTCGGTCTTACCGACGCCGGACGGGCCGGCGAAGATGAACGAGCCGCCGGGACGCTTCGGGTCCTTGAGGCCCGCGCGGGTGCGCCGGATGGCCTGGGAGAGCGCCTTGATGGCGTCCTTCTGGCCGATGACGCGCTTGTGCAGCTCGTCCTCCATGCGCAGCAGGCGCGAGGTCTCCTCCTCGGTCAGCTTGAAGACCGGGATGCCGGTGGCGGTGGCCAGGACCTCGGCGATGAGCTCCTCGTTCACCTCCGCGACGACGTCCATGTCGCCGGCCTTCCACTCCTTCTCGCGCTTGGCCTTGGCCTGCAGGAGCTGCTTCTCGTCGTCGCGCAGGGACGCGGCCTTCTCGAAGTCCTGCGCGTCGATCGCGCTCTCCTTCTCGCGGCGCACGTCGGCGATCTTCTCGTCGAACTCGCGCAGGTCCGGCGGCGCGGTCATCCGGCGGATGCGCATCCGGGAACCGGCCTCGTCGATCAGGTCGATCGCCTTGTCCGGCAGGAAGCGGTCCGAGATGTAGCGGTCGGCCAGGGTGGCGGCGGCGACCAGCGCGGCGTCCGTGATGGAGACCCGGTGGTGGGCCTCGTAGCGGTCGCGCAGACCCTTGAGGATCTCGATGGTGTGCGGCAGCGACGGCTCGGCGACCTGGATCGGCTGGAAGCGGCGCTCCAGCGCGGCGTCCTTCTCCAGGTGCTTGCGGTACTCGTCCAGGGTGGTGGCACCGATGGTCTGCAGCTCGCCGCGGGCCAGCATCGGCTTGAGGATGCTGGCGGCGTCGATGGCGCCCTCGGCGGCGCCCGCGCCGACCAGGGTGTGCAGCTCGTCGATGAACAGGATGATGTCGCCGCGGGTGCGGATCTCCTTGAGCACCTTCTTCAGGCGCTCCTCGAAGTCACCGCGGTAGCGCGAGCCGGCCACCAGCGCGCCCAGGTCCAGCGTGTAGAGCTGCTTGTCCTTGAGCGTCTCGGGGACCTCGCCCTTGACGATGGCCTGCGCCAGGCCCTCGACGACGGCGGTCTTGCCGACGCCGGGCTCGCCGATCAGGACGGGGTTGTTCTTGGTGCGGCGGGACAGCACCTGCATGACCCGCTCGATCTCCTTCTCGCGCCCGATCACCGGGTCGAGCTTGGCCTCGCGGGCGGCCTGGGTGAGGTTGCGGCCGAACTGGTCCAGGACCAGCGAGGTCGACGGGGTGCCCTCGGCGGGCCCGCCGGCCGTGGCCGACTCCTTGCCGCCGCTCGTCTGGTAACCGGAGAGCAGCTGGATGACCTGCTGGCGCACCCGGTTGAGGTCGGCACCCAGCTTGACCAGGACCTGGGCGGCGACGCCCTCGCCCTCGCGGATCAGGCCGAGCAGGATGTGCTCGGTGCCGATGTAGTTGTGGCCGAGCTGCAGGGCCTCCCGGAGCGACAGCTCCAGGACCTTCTTCGCCCGGGGGGTGAAGGGAATGTGACCGGACGGGGCCTGCTGGCCCTGGCCGATGATCTCCTCGACCTGCTGGCGAACGGCCTCAAGAGAAATCCCGAGGCTCTCCAGGGCCTTGGCGGCGACGCCCTCGCCCTCGTGGATCAGACCCAGGAGGATGTGCTCGGTGCCGATGTAGTTGTGGTTGAGCATCCGGGCTTCTTCCTGAGCCAGGACGACAACCCGCCGCGCGCGGTCGGTGAACCTCTCGAACATCGTTTATCGCTCCTCAGAGCGGTCGGGCAGTTCGGGGTCGGTCCCCGCCCTGTCCTTCCGCATGCTAGTCCCGCTCAGCGGCGCGGCCCACGGATTCACTCCCCGGTACGGGAGCGAGATGCTGCGCGACCAGCCGACACCAATCCCAACCTGATGTTGGGAAACGGTGTTCCCACAGGTGGCCCGGATGCACCGGATACCGCTACGCCATCGGCGAACAAGAGCCGCCGGGGCGGAGCCGGACCGTCCCCGGCCGGTCGCACATACTGCCCCTGGACGGGTCGGAGAACCCGTCCACCTGCATTCATACCCGGTATCGGGGCGGTTCTCGCGCAGTTTCCGCGGTGGCGGTGTTCGCCTGGCGAGAAGTCGGGCCGCGGTGACGGTGGTTCAGTGCCCGCCGCGTCGACCGGTACGCCATCGGTGGTGTCGGCGTTACCGCTTCGCTCCTACAGCGTTGCACAGCTCGTGATTGTTCCGCCGCCCCGGCCCACGCCCCGGACGCCCCCCGGCGCCGGTGGCGCGCAGGCCCTCCGGGCGCGCGCCGCGGGGCGCGGAGGAGATTCCTCCGCGCCCCGCGCGTGTGTCGTCGGCGCCGTGCGCGGCCGCCGGGGCCCCGCACCCGCTCCGGCGTGCCGGCGGCGCCGGGATCAGGAGGCGTTGGCCTTGTCGTAGGCCTCGCGGACCGTGCTCGGCACCCGGCCGCGGTCGTTGACCTCCATGCCCTGCTCCTTGGCCCACGCGCGGATCTTCGCGGTGTCGGGCGCACCCCCGCCGGTGGGGCGCGGCGCCGTGCCGCGGCCCGGGCGGCGTGCCCCGGCGAGCCGGCCGCTCTGCTTGCGGCCCTTCTCGACGTACGGCGCCAGCAGACCGCGGAGCTTGTCCGCGTTGGCGCTCTTCAGGTCGATCTCGTAGGCAACGCCGTCGAGCGCGAACGTCACCGTCTCGTCCGCCGAACCGCCGTCGAGATCGTCTTCAAGAATGACCTGCACCCTCTGTGCCACGGGCTTCCCTTTCCGCTAAACGACCCATTGCCTAAGGAAAGGAAAGCGCCTTTCTCCGGAAAACACAAACCCTTGACCGGCGCGGAGCCGCTCAGAGGTGGAGCAGCATGCGTGAGTTGCCCAGTGTGTTGGGCTTCACGCGCTCGAGGTCAAGGAACTCCGCGACACCTTCATCGTACGAGCGGAGAAGTTCTTCATAGACATCCGTAGCGATCGCCGCCGGGTCTGTCGTACCATCATCGGTTTCCTGAACCTCGCCGATCTCGACGAAACCGTGTTTCGCGAAGAAGGGGACCTCGAACGTCAAGCAGAAAATCCGACGGACGCCGAGCCAGCGGGCGGTCTGCACCAGCTTCTCCAACAGCAGGTGTCCGACCCCGAAGCCCCGGCAGGACGGGTCGACCGCGAGCGTGCGGACCTCGGCCAGGTCCTCCCACATCACGTGGAGTGCTCCGCACGCCACCACCGTGCCGTCGTCGTCGCGTTCCGCGACCCAGAACTCCTGGACGGATTCGAACAGCGTGACCGTGGGCTTGTCCAGCAGAATCCCGTCGCGCGAGTAGGCGTCGACGAGCCCGCGCACGGCCCGCACGTCGGTTGTCCGCGCACGGCGGATGGTGACCTCCATGCCGGGACGTTATCGCGTCGGCCCCGGCCCGGTCTCCCCGGTATCGGCTCCGGGCGGCGGCGGGGAATCCGTCGGGGCCGGATCGGACGGGAACAGTGCGGCCACCCGCAAGGCGTCCCGCAGCGCCTCGCGCTGCTCGGGCGACATCAGGCCGAAGAAGTGCACCAGGGCCGCGGCCGGATTGTCGCCGGTGGCCCAGGCGTCGTTCATCAGCGCCGCGGTGTAGGCCTCGCGGGAGGAGACCGGCTCATATCGATAGGCCCGGCCCACCCGCTCGCGGCGCAGCCAGCCCTTTCTGTGGAGCTTGTCCAGGACGGTCATCACCGTGGTGTACGCGATTTCGCGTTCCGACTGCAGATCCAGGAGAACCTCGCGAACCGTCACCGGTCGGTTCCACCGCCACACCCGGGTCATGATGGCGTTCTCAAGTTCGCCGAGTTGCCGGACCATAGTGCGGCCAGGATAGGGAGTGAATGGGGCAAATCTTGTGAAGTGCGCCAAACCGGCGCGCCGCCACCCCGGAATCGGGAATGGCGGCGCGCCGGTCGTTCGGGCGGCTGACCCCGTCGGTCGCGGGTGCGCCGGCGGGTCAGTCGAGGTCTTCCTTGGCCTTCTGGGCCCCGCCCTGCGAGCGGACGATGGCCCGCACCAGGAAGCCGAAGCCGATCGCCATGACCAGCGGCGGCACGATCGCGCTGACGTAGTCCATCAGGTCACTCCTCCTCGGTCTTCTCCGCCGTCGCGGCGGATGCCTTCGGCTCCGGCTTCACCAGCGGGAAGAGCACCGTCTCCCGGATGTTCTTGCCGGTCAGCAGCATGATCAGGCGGTCCACCCCGAGGCCGAGGCCACCGGTCGGCGGCATCGCGTACTCCAGCGCCCGCAGGAAGTCCTCGTCGACCTGCATGGCCTCGACGTCGCCGCCGGCGGCCAGCAGGGACTGCGCGGTCAGCCGGGCGCGCTGCTCGACCGGGTCGACCAGCTCGGAGTAGGCGGTGCCGATCTCGGTGCCGAAGATCACCAGGTCCCACTTCTCGGCCACGCCCGGGACGGAGCGGTGCTGGCGGGTGAGCGGGGAGACCTCGGTCGGGTAGTCCTTGATGAAGGTCGGCCGGACGGCGTTCTCCTCCAGCAGGCGCTCGACCATCTCCAGCACGATCTGCCCGTGGCCCCAGTCCTTCTCGAACGGGATGCCGTGCTCGGTGGCGAGCTTGCGCAGCTCCTCGACGCCGGTGTCGGGGGTGACCTCGGCGCCCAGGCGGGCGGAGATGCCCGGGTAGACGGAGACCTCCTCCCACGGCTCGGCCAGGTCGATCTCGTGCTCCACGCCGTGCGCGTCGACGCCCTTGATCACCGTGGTGCCCAGCGCGTCCCGGGCCGCGTTGACGATCGTCGCGCGGATCAGCTCGGCCTGGGTGTCGTAGTCGCCGTAGGCCTCGTACGACTCCAGCGAGGTGAACTCCGGGTTGTGGGTGGAGTCCGCGCCCTCGTTGCGGAAGTTGCGGTTGATCTCGAAGACCTTCTCGGCGCCGCCGACCACGAGCCGCTTGAGGTACAGCTCGGGGGCGATGCGCATGTACAGGTCGATGTCGTACGCGTTGATGTGCGTCTTGAACGGACGCGCGTTGGCGCCGCCGTGCACCGGCTGCAGCATCGGGGTCTCGACCTCGATGTAGCCGCGGTCCTCGTAGGTGCGGCGGATCGAGCGGACCACCTTGCTGCGCAGGTGCAGGATCTCGCGGGCCTCGGGGTTGACGATCAGGTCGACGTACCGCTGGCGGACCCGGGCCTCCGGGTCGGTCAGGCCCTTGTGCTTGTCCGGCAGCGGGCGCAGGCACTTGGCGGTGAGCTCCCAGCGGTCCACCATCACCGACAGCTCGCCGCGCTTGGAGGTGATCACCTCGCCCTCGACGCCCACCTGGTCGCCGAGGTCGATGTCGGCCTTCCAGGCCGCCAGCCGCTCCGGGCCGAGCTTGTCCAGGGAGAACATCACCTGGAGGTCGCCGGTGCCGTCGCGCAGGGTGGCGAAGCAGAGCTTGCCGCCGGTGCGGGAGAGGATCACGCGACCGGTGACGCCGGCCCGCTCACCGGTCGCGGTGTCCGGCTCCAGGTCGGGGTGCTTGGCGCGCAGGTCCGCGATGGTGGTGGTGCGGGGGAAGCCGACCGGGTAGGGGTCGATGCCGGCGGCCCGGAGCCGGTCCAGCTTCTCGCGCCGGACGCGCATCTGCTCGGGAAGGTCGTCGGTCGCGGGGATTGGGCTCTGATCGCTCACCCCACAAGGGTAGCCAGCCACACACGGTGCTCCGCCACGGGATACGGGTGAGGGGGGCCGCGTCGGCGGCCCCCCTCGGTGCTCCGGCCGGCTCAGCCGGTGCCGGTGGCGAGCTCGATCTCCTCGGGGCCGGCCGGGGCGGGCGGCGCGGCGGGCGCGGGGTGGGCCGGGGGCTTGGGACGGCGGCCGAAGAGCTCGGCCGGGGTCGGCATCCGGTGCGGCCGGGCCGGGGCGGTCTGGGGGGCGGTGGGCCGCTCGGCGGGGGAGTCGGTGCTGCTCATCGTGATCCGTCCTCCAACAGGGGTGGGGAGACTGCTCGGGGGTGCGGCGGGGCTCGGTACGGCGACGAGGTGGCGGGGCTGCCCGGCGGTGAGGGCGAGCCGTTCGCGGACGGCGGCCTCGGCGAGTGCGTGGCAGCGGCCGGCCAGCCGGGAGCGGCGGGCGCGTTCGTGGTGGCCGCAGGGCTGGCGGGTCAGTCCGCGCAGCGCGGTGAGGTCCTCGGGGCCGGGGAGGTAGCCGTCGGTGACGGCCTCCTCCAGGCGTTCCAGGTAGCCGGGTGCGCTGCCGGGCAGGGCGGCCCGGTAGCGCCCGAGGTCGGCGAGCAGGAAGGCGCGCAGCCGGCCGCCCTCCTGGACGGCCTCGTCGATCGCCTCGGTTAGGCGCAGCGCGTCCTGGACGTCCTCCGCCCACAGTTCGGCGCCGGGTCCGGAGAACGCCGGGTGGCCGGGGCCTTGGAGGTGGACGGGGGCGGCGGGGTGCAGGGCTTGGGCGAGGGCGCGGCGCAGCACGCGGACTTCGTCGGCGCTGAAGGCCATGCCGCCGCGCGATCCGTGTGGCGTAGGCATGGGCTGACACTACGTGAGGAATATCCGATTTGTCGGTAACGTCGCGCCGGACACCCCGTGGTCGGGCCCGACGGGCCGCGCCGGGCCCGCGCCCTAGCTGGGCCGGTTGCGTTCGTAGACGAGCCGCAGGCCGATCAGGGTGAGCCAGGGCTCGTGCACGTCGATGGTGGTGGCCTCGCCGAGGACCAGCGGGGCCAGCCCGCCGGTGGCGATCACCTGGACGTCGTCCGGGTCCTTGGAGAGCTCCCGGGCCATCCGCTCGACCAGCCCGTCCACCTGGCCGGCGAAGCCGTACAGGATCCCGGACTGCATGCCCTCGACGGTGTTCTTCCCGATCACGTTGCGCGGCCGCGCCAGCTCGATCTTGCGCAGCTGGGCGCCGCGGACGCCCAGCGCCTCCACCGAGATCTCGATGCCGGGGGCGATCGCGCCGCCCACGTAGTCGCCCCGGGCGTTGACGGCGTCGAACGTCGTCGCCGTGCCGAAGTCGACCACGATGCACGGGCCGCCGTACAGGTGGTTGGCGGCCAGCGCGTTCACGATCCGGTCGGCGCCGACCTCCTTGGGGTTGTCCATCAGGACGTGCACCCCGGTCTTCACGCCGGGCTCCACGATCACCGCGGGGACGTCGCCGTAGTAGCGGCGGGTCACCTCGCGGAGCTCGTGGAGCACGGCGGGGACGGACGAGCAGATCGCCAGCCCCTCCACCGAGGCCTCCCGGACCGCGGTGTGGTTGCCCATCAACCCCTGCAGCAGCACCGCCAGTTCATCGGCCGTGCGGCGCGGATCGGTGGAGATCCGCCAGTGTTCGACCACTTCCTCGCCGTCGAACAGGCCGAGCGTGGTCTGGGTGTTGCCGACGTCGATGGTGAGGAGCATGTGGCGCTTTCTGCGAGTCGGGGCGGAGGTCAGGCGCGCAGGTCCAGGCCGATGTCCAGGATCGGCGAGGAGTGGGTGAGCGCGCCCACGGCCAGGTAGTCGACACCAGTCTGGGCGACCTCGCGCGCCGTGGCCAGGGTCAGTCCGCCGGAGGACTCCAGCTTGGCCCGGCCGGCCACCAGCTCGACGGCCTCCTTCAGCTGCGGGACGGAGAAGTTGTCCAGCAGGATCAGGTCGGCCCCGGCCTCCAGCACCGGCGGGATCTGCTCCAGGGTGTCGACCTCGACCTCGACCGGCAGGTCGGGGTAGGCGGCCCGGACGGCCCGGAAGGCCTCGGCCACGCCGCCGGCCGCGACCACGTGGTTGTCCTTCACCAGGGCGGCGTCGGACAGCGCCATCCGGTGGTTGGCGCCGCCGCCGCAGCGGACCGCGAACTTCTCCAGCGCGCGCAGCCCCGGAGTGGTCTTGCGGGTGTCCCGGACGACCGCGCCGGTGCCCTCCAGGGCGTCCGTCCAGGCCCGGGTCGCGGTGGCGATGCCGGACAGGTGGCAGAGCAGGTTGAGCGCGCTGCGCTCGGCGGTCAGCAGGTCGCGGGTGCGCGAGCGGACGGAGAGCAGCACCTGGCCGGCCTCGACCCGGTCGCCGTCCTGGACGTGCCGCTCGACCTCGAACTCCTCCTCGCAGACCAGCGAGACGACGGCCTCGGCGATCCGCAGGCCGGCCACCACGCCCGCCTCGCGGGCGGTGAAGTCGGCGGTGGCGACGGCCTCGGCGGGCACGGTGGCCACCGAGGTGACGTCCTCGCCGCCGGCCAGGTCCTCGGCCAGCGCCAGGGTGGCGATGTCCTCGACCTCGATCGGGTCCAGCCCGGCCTCCTCCAGCAGCTCGGCGAGCTGCGGGTCCAGGCCGGTCTCGTAGCCCTCGCCGTCCCCGCAGGCGCAGCCGTCGCCGCAGCCGCCCTGGGCGTCGGCCAGGGGGAGGTCCTCGTGGGAGTGGGTCATGGTTCTACTGCTCCTCAGGGGTGCTGACGGGGTCGCCGGAGGCGGTGAGGGTGGTGATCAGGTGGCGCCGCCAGTGGGCGTCGTCGCGCTCGGGGAAGTCCTCGCGCCAGTGGCAGCCGCGGGTCTCCCGGCGCTGCGCGGCGGCCGCGACCAGGGCGGTGGCGACCAGCAGGAGGTTGGCGGCCTCCCAGGTCTCCACCCGCGGGTCGGCGGGCTTCTCCTCGGCGACGTGCGCGTAGGCCTGCTCGGCGAGCAGGGTGAGCCCGGCCGCGGCGTCGGCCATCGACGCGGCCGAGCGCAGCACGCCCGCGCCGCGCGACATCAGCCGCTGGATCTCGGCCCGGGCCTCGGACGGGGGCAGCGGCACCGGGTGCGCGGCGCGCGCCGCGGCGACGTCCACCGAGCGCTCGGGCAGCCCGCCGGCCCGGTGCCGGGCGGTCAGGTCGGCGGCGATCGCCTCGGCGAACACCAGGCCCTCCAGCAGCGAGTTGGACGCCAGCCGGTTGGCGCCGTGCACCCCGGTGCAGGCGACCTCGCCGCAGGCGTAGAGCCCGGGGACGCTGGTGCGGCCCCGCGGATCGGTGCGGATGCCGCCGGAGGCGTAGTGGGCGGCCGGGGCGACCGGGATCGGCTCGGTGACCGGGTCGATGCCGTGCGCCCGGCAGGAGGCCAGGATGGTCGGGAAGCGCTGCTCCCACATCTCGGCACCGAAGTGCCGCCCGTCCAGGTACATGTGCTCGGCGCCCTGCTCCTGCATGCGCCGGGTGATCGCCTTGGCGACGATGTCGCGGGGGGCGAGCTCGGCCAGCTCGTGCTGCCCGAGCATGAAGCGGACGCCGTCCGCGTCCACCAGGTGGGCGCCCTCGCCGCGGACCGCCTCGGAGACCAGCGGCTGCTGGCCCTCGGCCTCCGGGCCCAGCCAGAGCACCGTCGGGTGGAACTGGACGAACTCCAGGTCGGTGACGGCGGCCCCGGCCCGCAGGGCGAGCGCCACGCCGTCCCCGGTGGAGACCGTCGGGTTGGTGGTGGCCGAGAAGACCTGGCCCATGCCGCCGGTGGCGAGCACCACCGCGCGGGCCCGGACGGCGCCGACGCCGTCGCGCTGCCCCTCGCCCATCACGTGCAGGGTGAGGCCGGCGGCGTGGCCGTCGGCGTCGGTGAGCAGGTCGAGGACGAGCGCGTGCTCGATCAGCTCGATGCCCGGGTCGCTGCGGACGGCCTCGACCAGCGCGCGGGATATCTCGGCGCCGGTGGCGTCGCCGCCGGCGTGCGCGATCCGGCGGCGGTGGTGGCCGCCCTCGCGGGTGAGCAGGATCTCGCCGTCGGCGCCGCGGTCGAAGGCGGCGCCGACCGCGATCAGCCGGCGGACGGCGTCCGGGCCCTCGGTGACGAGGGTGCGGACGGCCTCCTCGTCGCAGATCCCGGCGCCGGCCACCAGCGTGTCGTCCAGGTGCTGCTCGGGGGTGTCACCCTCGCCCAGGGCGGCCGCGATGCCGCCCTGGGCCCAGCGGGTGGAGCCGTCGTCCAGCATCGCCTTGGTGACCACCATGGCCCGCAGGCCGGCCTTGCGGACGTTGAGGGCGACGGTGAGGCCGGCTACGCCGGAGCCGACCACGACCACGTCGGTGGTGGCGGTCCAGCCCGGGGCCGGGGCGGTGAGGCGGTGCGTGGCGGACATGGCGTCAGTGGCTCCTTCAGCGCGCGGCGGTCGGGGCCGCGCCGTTGCCGTCACCGTACGCCCGGTCGCCGCGGAGCAGTCCGCTGCCCTCCGGGGTCTCGGCCGGGTCGCCGCCCAGGCCGGTGATCCGGTTCCGCTCGTCCACGAAGACGATCTTCGGCTCGTAGCCCTTGGCCTCGGCCGTGTCCATCTGCCCGTAGGCGATGAGTATGACCAGGTCGCCGGGGTGGACCAGGCGGGCGGCGGCGCCGTTGATGCCGATCACGCCGGTGCCGCGCGGGCCGGCGATGGTGTACGTCTCCAGCCGGGCGCCGTTGTCGATGTCGACGATGTGGACCAGCTCGCCGGGGAGCAGGTCGGCGGCGTCGAGCAGGTCCTCGTCCACCGTGACCGAGCCGACGTAGTGCAGGTCGGCCTGGGTCACGGTGGCCCGGTGGATCTTGGACTTGAGCATGGTGCGGAGCATGGGGTCACGCCTCCTGTGAGTGCATGCCTGAGGGGGTACTGCTGCTTACCGGACGATGATGCGGACGTTGTCGATCAGGCGGGTCGAGCCCACCTTCGCGGCGACGGCCAGCACCGCCTCGCCCTGGAAGTCGTCCGCCGCCTCGGTGAAGTCGTGCGGGTCGATCAGGGCGAGGTAGTCAAGGGTGACACCCTCCGCGCCGTCCAGGACGGCGGAGGCGGCCTCGCGGACGGCCTTCGGGCCCTGCGCGGCCACGTCGCGGCCGGCGAACAGCGCCCCGGAGAGCGCCAGGGCGCGGGTGCGCTCCTCCTCCGAGAGGTAGCGGTTGCGCGAGGACAGCGCCAGGCCGTCCTCGGCGCGGGCGGTCGGCACGCCGACGACCTCGACGTCGAAGTCCAGGTCGGCGACCATCCGCTGGATGACCGCGAGCTGCTGGGCGTCCTTCTCGCCGAAGAACGCGAAGTCCGGGTCGGTGATGTGCAGCAGCTTGGCGACGACGGTCAGCACCCCGTCGAAGTGGCCCGGGCGGGTGGCGCCCTCGTAGCGCTCGCCCATCGGGCCGGCCGTCAGGCGCACCTGCGGCTCGCCGTTCGGGTACACCTCGTCGACGGAGGGCGCGAACACCACGTCGGCGCCGTTCTCCTCGGCCAGCCGCACGTCCGCCTCCAGGGTGCGCGGGTAGCGCTCCAGGTCCTCGCCGGCGCCGAACTGCAGCGGGTTGACGAAGACCGTCACCGCGACCCGGCCCTCCCGGCCGACCTGCTTGCGGGCGGCCCGGACCAGGGCGGCGTGCCCCTCGTGCAGCGCGCCCATGGTCATCACGACGGCGTTGTCGACCGGCTGCTCGTCCGGCCAGAACGCGGCCTCGAAGTCGTCCACGGTGTGCGTGACGACGGCCCGGTGGACCTTCGGCTCCCGCTGGGACCTGCCGGGCTGCTTGCCGCGTGCCATCAGTGCTTCTCCTCGTTCAGTACGTCCAGCAGCGCCGTCGCCGACGCCTCGTCGATCGTCCCGTGGGCGAGCGCCCGCTGGGCGGTGGCCCGGGCCATCGCCCGGTAGGCCGCCGGGATGTCCGGGGACACCGTACTGAGCTGCGCCAGGTGGCGCCGCACGGTGCCCGCGTCGCCCCGCGCGACCGGGCCGGTGAGGGCCGCGTCGCCGGAGCGCAGGCTGTTGTCCAGGGCGGCGCCCAGCAGCGGGCCGAGCAGCCGGCCGGGCTCGGCGACGCCGGCGGTGCGCAGCAGCTCCATCGCCTGCGAGACCAGTGTGACCAGGTGGTTCGCGCCGTGGGCGAGGGCCGTGTGGTAGAGCGGGCGGACCTGCTCGGGCACCCACTCGGGCTCGCCGCCCATCTCGACCACCAGTGCCTCGGCGACCGGCCGCAGCTCCTCGGGGGCGGTGACCCCGAACGGGCAGCCGGCCAGCCGGTCCAGGTCGACGGAGGTGCCGGTGAAGGTCATCGCGGGGTGCAGCGCGAGCGGCAGCGCCCCGGCCCGGGTGGCGGGCTCCAGGATGCCCACGCCGTGCGCGCCGGAGGTGTGCACCACCAGCTGCCCGGGGCGGACGGCACCGGTGGCGGCCAGGCCGGCCACCAGGTCGGCCAGCGCGTCGTCCGGGACGGTCAGCAGCACCAGGTCCGCCGCGGCCAGCACCTGCGGCGGGGTGACCACCCGCACCCCCGGCAGCAGCGCCTCCGCGCGGCGCCGCGAGGTGGCGGACACCCCCGAGGCGGCGACCACGGTGTGCCCGGCCAGCTGCAGGGCGGCGCCCAGGGCCGGTCCCACCCGCCCGGTGCCGACCACGCCGACGGCGAGGCGGGCCGGGCGGTTGCCCGGATCGGCCGGATCGCCGAAGCCGTCGGCGAGCGGGGCGAACCCGGCGAAGTCGTCCGACCCGTTCATGCGCCACCTCGCTGCGCTCGGCCGGGGCATCCGCCGACGCGCACTTCGTCCACAGCGGGCTCGCTCCGCTCGCCCACAGCCTGCCCTGGTTCCTCGACTGATCGTTCCGGTCCTCTTCGGGTACCGGACGCACCGGCCCATTCTACGGGCGGGCGGCGGGGTCTCAGTCGGCTGCGCCGGCCCGGATCAGCCCCGCCTCGTACGCGAGCACCACGGCCTGGACCCGGTCGCGCAGGCCGAGCTTGGCCAGGATCCGGCCGACGTGGGTCTTCACCGTCGCCTCGGAGAGCACCAGCCGGGCGGCGATCTCGCCGTTCGACAGGCCCTGCGCGACCAGCAGGAACACCTCCCGCTCGCGCTCGGTCAGCGGCCCCAGCACGTCCGAGCCGGGCGAGCTCTGCGGGGTGGGCAGCACCTCGGCGAAGCGGTCGATCATGCGGCGGGTGGTGGTCGGGGCGACCACCGCGTCCCCGCCGTGCACCGCGCGGATCGCGGCCACCAGCTCGGTCGGCGGGACGTCCTTCAGCAGGAAGCCGCTGGCGCCGGCCTTGAGCGCGGCGAAGGCGTACTCGTCCAGGTCGAAGGTGGTCAGGATGAGCACGTGCGGGGCGTCCGGCAGCGGGCTCCCGTCCTCGGCGAGGCAGATCCGGCGGGTGGTCTGCACACCGTCCAGGCGCGGCATCCGGACGTCCATCAGGATCACGTCCACCTGCGTGTGCCGCAGCCGTTCGAGGGCCTGGGCGCCGTCACCGGCCTCGGCGGCGATCTCGATGTCGCCCTGCGACTGCAGGATCATCCGGAAGCCGGTGCGCAACAGCTCCTGGTCGTCGACGAGCATCACGCGGATGGTCAAGGTGGCTCCTTCGGGGGCGTCGGGGCGACGGGGGACTCAGTGTGCCGCCTTCAGGGGGAGGACGGCGCGGATCCGGAAGCCGCCGCCGGGGCGGGGGCCCACGTCGAGGCGGCCGCTGACCATGCCGACCCGTTCGCGCATGCCGATCAGGCCGTGGCCGAGGCCGTCGGTGCCGCCGGCGGTCAGCTGCTCGTCGGTGCTGCCGCGGCCGTCGTCCTCGACCAGGACGGCGAGCTCCCGCTCGCCGAAGTCGACCGCGACCCGGGCGTGCACGTCCGGGCCGCCGTGCTTGCGGACGTTGGTCAGCGCCTCCTGGACGATCCGGTAGACCGTCAGCTCGACGCCGCGCGGCAGCTCGCGGGGGTGACCGGAGGTCGCGTAGTCCACCTGCAGCCCCGCCGTGCGGACCTGCTCCAGCAGCTCCGGCAGCTCCTCGACCCCGGGCTGCGGCACGTACTCCTCGGCGGTGTCCGCGGTCCGCAGCACGCCCAGCAGCCGGCGCATCTCGACCAGCGCCTGCCGGCCGGTGGACGCGATGGTGCCGAGCGCCTCCTTGGCCTGCTGCGGGGAGTTGTCGAGCACGTACGCGGCGCCGTCGGCCTGCACGATCATCACCGAGACGTTGTGGGCGACCACGTCGTGCAGCTCGCGGGCGATCCGGGCGCGCTCGGCGGCGACCGCCACCTTGGCCTGGGCGTCCCGCTCGCGCTCCAGCCGGGCCGCGCGGTCCTCCAGCTCGGTCAGGTAGGCGCGGCGCACCCGGGTCAGCCGGCCCCAGGCCCAGCAGAGGATGAACGGCGTGCTCATCAGCAGCATGATCAGCAGGGCCTGGCCGGGGGAGTACTCCCGGGTGACCGCGTCGCCGGCGTGGTCCAGCTCCGTCTTCATCGGGTGCAGCTGCCAGAACACCAGCGGACCGCTGGCGACACCGGCGGCCAGCGCCAGCCGGGACGTCCACTTCTGGCCGAAGGCGGCGCCGGTGTAGGCGAACACCAGGTAGGCGATCGAGGAGGCGGCCGGATCGACGTCGGCGGCCACCTGGCCGAGACCGAGGCCGGCGGCGGCCGCCACCGTCACGTCGGGGAAGCGCCGGCGGAAGACCATCAGCGCGGGCAGCAGCACCGCGACCAGGATCTGCGCGTCGAAGCGCCAGCCGTCGGGGAAGTTGTCGTTCGGCAGCAGGCCGAAGAACAGCACGACCGCAGCCCAGGCGGCGTCGACCACCATGGGGTGACGGCGGAGCCAGGCGTTGAGTCGATGCACGTCTCCAGCGTAGGCAGTCACGCGGTGTGCCCAGGTCCGCCGGTAGGGCGATCCGTCCTACTCCGTAGGTCGGAGACGCACGGGTGCCGATGGGCAGGGGTGCCCGGCGGCCGGGTAGCGTCCCGGCCCATGACTTGGATGCGGTGGGCGCCCGCCATGGAACAGGCCCTGTACGACCCGGACGGCGGCTTCTACCGCAGGCCGGAGGGCCCCGCCGGGCACTTCCGCACCTCGGTGCACGCCTCGGAACTGTTCGCCCGCGCGGTGGCACGGCTGCTGCTGGAGGTTGACGAGGCCCTCGGTCGTCCGGAGGAGCTGGCCCTGGTCGACGTCGGGGCCGGACGCGGCGAACTGCTCGCCGGCGTGCTGGCCGAACTGCCCGGCGAGGTGCTCGCGCGGCTGCGCCCGTACGGTGTGGAGCTCGCGGACCGCCCGGCCGGGCTGCCGGACGCGGTCCGCTGGACGGACGCCGTGCCGCGCGGCCGCACCGGGCTGCTGTTCGCCAACGAGTGGCTGGACAACGTGCCGCTGGACGCCGGCGAGGTCGACGAGGACGGGGTGCTGCGCTACCGCGAGGTGGACACCGCCACCGGCGAGGAACGGCCCGGCGAGCCTGTCTCGGCGGCCGACGCCGCCTGGGCCGGGCGCTGGTGGCCCGCCCGGCAGCCGGGGGACCGCGTCGAGTTCGGCGGCCCCCGCGACGCCGCCTGGGCGCACGCCGTCGCCGGACTCGACCGCGGCCTGGCCGTCGCCGTCGACTACGCCCACACCGCTGGGCGGCGGCCCCCCTTCGGCACCCTCACCGGCTTCCGCGGCGGCCGCGAGGTGGCCCCCGTCCCGGACGGCTCCTGCGACGTCACCGCGCACGTCGCCCTCGACTCCGCCGCCGCCCCCGGCCTCCACAGCCTGTGGACGACGCAGCGCGACGCCCTCCGGGCCCTCGGAGTCAGCGGCGCCCGACCGGCACTCGCCCTCGCCTCCAGCGACCCCGTCGGGTACCTGCGGGCGCTCAGCGGCGCAGGTGAGGGCGCCGAACTGACCGACCCGGCCGGGCTCGGCGCCTTCGGCTGGCTGGCCCAGACGGTCCGCATGCCGGTACCGGAGAGCCTGCGCCCCCTGCCGGGATGGCAGACTCTGACCCCATGAGGGAGACCACGGTCGGCATCGGGGCGGGAGCCGAGAACTTCACCGGCGAGGCGGGCACCACCGACATGGTGCTCAACATCGGCCCGCAGCACCCCGCCACGCACGGCGTGCTGCGACTGCGGCTGGTGCTCGACGGCGAGCGCATCGTCACCGCGGAGCCGGTGATCGGCTACATGCACCGCGGCGCGGAGAAGCTCTTCGAGGCCCGTGACTACCGCCAGATCATCATGCTGGCCAACCGGCACGACTGGCTCTCCGCCTTCGCCAACGAACTCGGTGTCGTCCTCGGCGTCGAGCGGATGCTCGGCATGGAGGTCCCCGAGCGGGCGGTGTGGATCCGCACCCTGCTCGCCGAGCTCAACCGGGTGCTCAACCACCTGATGTTCCTCGGCTCCTACCCGCTCGAACTCGGCGGGATCACCCCGATCTTCCACGCCTTCACCGGCCGCGAGGACCTCCAGCACGTCCTGGAGGAGGCCTCCGGCGGCCGCATGCACTACATGTTCAACCGGGTCGGCGGCCTCAAGGAGGACCTCCCGGCCGGCTGGCTCGGCCGCGTCCGCACCGCCGTCGCCGTGGTCCGCTCCCAGCTGCCGGTCTTCGAGGAACTCGTCCTCGGCAACGAGATCTTCCGCGCCCGCACCGCCGGCGTCGGCGTCCTCACCAGGGCCCAGGCCGAGGCGTACGGCGTCAGCGGCCCCATCGCCCGGGCCAGCGGCCTCGACCTCGACCTGCGCCGCGACGAGCCCTACCTCGCGTACGGCTCCGAGGAACTGCGGCAGGTGCTCACCGTCGTCACCCGCGAGGAGGGCGACTGCCTGGCCCGCTTCGAGTGCCTGCTGGAGCAGACCGTCAACTCCCTCGACCTCGCCGACGCCTGCCTCGACAAGCTCGCGACCCTGCCGCCCGGGCCCGTCAACCAGCGGCTGCCCAAGGTCCTCAAGGCCCCCGAGGGCAGCACCTACGCGTGGACCGAGAACCCGCTCGGGATCAACGGGTACTACCTGGTCTCGCGCGGCGACAAGACGCCGTGGCGGCTCAAGCTGCGCTCGGCGTCGTTCAACAACGTCCAGGCGCTGACCGAGCTGCTGCCGGGGACGCTGGTCGCGGACATGGTGGCGATCCTCGGGTCGATGTTCTTCGTGGTCGGGGACATCGACAAGTAGGCGGGCGGCGCGCGGGGTGGGCGCCCCTGGGGGGTGGGCGCCGTCGGGCGGGCGCCCCGGGGGCGGGCCGGTGGCCCGGTCCCTGCCGCGGGCCTGCGTCTCCCGGGTCGTGCGCCGGGCCTGCGTCTCCCGGCTCTTGCGGCAGGTCAGGCCTTCTTGGGCTTCTTCACCGGGTCCGCCGGGTGCGGGGCCACCTTGCGGTCGCCCTTGGTGGCGATCCGCTCCGCGCACAGGCCGGCCAGCACCTCGTAGGCCGCCTTGCCCATCAGCTCGGTCAGCTCGGGGCGGTAGCTGACGTACACCGGGTCCGCGCCCTGGTGCGCGGCCGGGGCGCCGGTGCACCACCAGTGCAGGTCGTGGCCGCCCGGGCCCCAGCCGCGGCGGTCGTACTCGCCGATCGACACCTGCAGGTAGCGGGTGTCGTCCGGGCGGTCGATCCAGTCGTAGGTGCGCCGGACCGGGAGCTGCCAGCAGACGTCCGGCTTGGTCTCCAGCGGCTCCCGGCCCTCCTTGAGCGCCAGCGCGTGCAGGGCGCAGCCCGCGCCGCCCGCGAAACCGGGGCTGTTCACGAAGATGCAGGCGCCGCCCACCCGGCGGGTCTGCCGGTCGCCGTCCTCGTCCAGCATGGTGACGCCGCCGTCGGACTTGATCCGCCCCTTGGCGTCGGTGCCGTGCGCGAAGTTCTCCCACAGCTCGGGCGTCAGCCGCGCCGCGTGCCCGAGGACGCGCTTCTCGTCGTCCTCGTCCGAGTAGTGCGCGCCCAGCGTGCAGCAGCCGTCCGACTCGCCGCGGCCCTCGCGGATGCCGTGGCAGCCCTGGCCGAAGACGCACGACCAGCGGGAGGTCAGCCAGGTGAGGTCGCAGCGGAAGACCTGCTCCTCGTCGTCGGGGTCGGCGAACTCGACCCAGGCGCGGGGGAAGTCGAGCGGGACCTCGTCGCGCGGGATCCCGCCGAGCGGGGTCTCACCGCCGTGCGGGGTCTCGCGGCGCAGGGTCGGCATCGCGAGGTCGACCGGCGCGGAGGAGGCCTTGGACTTCTTCTTGGACGTTTCTGCTGGTGCCACCCGGCAAGGGTAGAGCCTTCGCGGGGCCGGCGGACCGCCCGCCACCGGGGGGCTTCGCGGCGCCTCGGCCGGGCGCCGGGGTGCCGAGGGTGCCCGAGGAGGCCGGGGGGTGGCGGCCGGGGCGGCGGCGGCCGGGCGTCGGCGTCGATGACGACCTGCAGGTTCGCCGAGGGCCGGTGATCACGACTGGAGGCCCGCACCAGGCCCTCGCACTGCCGCACCCGCGGACGCGTGAACGGCTCCACCCGCACCGGCCCAGCCCACAGCGCCCCCCGGGTACCGGAGAAACGCCCTGCGCCCGACCGTCCGGAACAAGCCCTAGGATGGCGGCCAATCCGCGACGGGGAGGTACGGGGATGCCAGACGACGGGGTCACCGGCAGCGGGGATTTCGTCCTCAAGCCGTGGGAACTGCGGGGCGAGGCACGGGAGTTCGAGCGGATCGGGCGCGACTTGGCGAAGGCCGTCGGCGCTCTGGAGCGCGACCTCGCCGCCCTCGGCGCACCATGGGGCACGGATCGGCCGGGCAGCGGCTTCGCCACCGTCTACGGGCCGGCGCGCGGCGAACTCGCCGGTGGACTGCGAGGGCTGGCCGGGCGGCTGGGGCAGGTCGGTGCAGGGCTCCACACCATGGCCGACCGCACCGCGGACACCGACACCTCGGCGGCGGCGGGCTTCGGGCCCCTGGGGGCGGCGGCAACCCCGGGGTCGGCGGCGGTCGTCCCCAAGGACGTGTCGGCCTGACGGCCGGCGCTCCCCGGGCCCGGTGGGTCGTGAGCCAGGGGGGTGGGGTGCCGGTGCTCGGGCGTCCGCCGCGCTCCGTGTGCGGCGTGCGGGTGCGGCGTGCGGCGTGCGGCGGGCGGTTCGCGGCACGCGGGCCTCTTTGGGCCCGTAGGGCTCGTGAGTCTCGTAGGGCTTGTGGGTCTCGTAGGGCTTGTGGGTCTCGTAAGGCTCGTAGGTCTCGTAGGTCTCGAAGGTCTTGAAGGGGGAAGCGCGTGGCCCGGAAGCTGCCCGAGGAACTGGCCCCGGTCCTGGCCAGGACCGGCCATCAGTGGCCACAGGCCGACGAGGACGGGCTGCGCCGGGCGGCCGGGCTCTGGCGGGAGTTCGCCGTCGAGGCGGACCGCCTCACCCGTCGCGGTGGCGAGTCCGCCCGACGCGTCACCAGCGAGAACTCCGGCCACGCGGTCGACGCCTTCGGCGCGTACTGGCAGGCGTTCACCGGCGGGGGGAAGGGGCACCTGGACGACGCCCACGCCGCCGTCGGGCTGGTCGCCGGGGCCTTCGACCAGGCCGCCCGGGCCGTCGACGGCTGCAAGGCCGAGATCGTCGCCACCCTCCGGGAACTCGCCGCCGAGCTCAGGCAGGCCGAACAGCAGGCCGCCGCCGCCCCGGCGCCGGCCGCCCCGGCGTCCGCGGCCCCGGCCGGGGGCGGTGCCGACGGGATCTTCGGCGGGCTGCGCCGGACCGTCGCCGCTGCCACCGCAGCCGTGCGGGACACCGCGGGGCGGCAGCTCGCCGACGCGAAGACGACGCTGGCCGTCGAAACCGCAGGCCTCAAGATCGGCGGGCTGCTCGACGAGCTCGGCCGCGGGATGAAGGACGCCCTCGCCACCGCGCTCAAGGACCCGGCCGCGGTCGCGCTGCTCCGGCTCGGCGCCGCGCCCGGGGTCACCGCCGCCTCCTACTCCTACCGGACCGCCGCCGCAGGCGCCTTCGACGCACGTGCCGCGGGCCTGCCGGCCGCGCTCGGCGAACCCGGCGTGCTCGGTGCGGACGGCACCGGCCTCGTCCTGCTCACCGGGAGGGACGGGAAACCGCTGGTCGGCGTGCCCGGGCTCACCGTCGAACTCGACGGGGCCGGGCAACCCGTCCTCGGCCAGGACGGCCTACCGGTCATCCTCCGGGCCGACGGGACGCTCCTCCCCGACGCCGCCGGACTGCTCGTCGTCACCGGGCCGGACGGCAGACCGCTCGTCGGCGTGGCCGATCCGGCCGTCGGCCTCGACGAACACGGGCGCCCGCTGCTCACCGGTCCGGACGGCCGGGACGGCAGGGCGTCCGACCAGGAGCCGCACGGCCTGCCGCTCGCCGGACTGCTGCCCGGCGGGCCGGCCGTCCTCACGACCTCGCTGATCCCCGCTCCCGACCCGGGCTCCGACCCGGGCCCGGACCCGGACTCGACGGACGACCCCGCGACCGGTCCGACGACCGGACCGCGGACCGGACCCAGGACGGCGGGCGGGGTGGGGGTGGCGGTGGCCGCCGCTCCCGACGTGCTGACGGCTTCGCTCGGGACCGACACGGCCGTCGCCGGGGCCAGCGCCGTGACCGGCGGCCCCTCCCCGGACGGACCCGTCGTCGCGTCCGTCGCGTCCCATGCCACCGGTGGGTGGCCGGGGCACGGCGGCGCATCGGCCGGGGCCGACTGGTCGACGCCCGCCCGGGCCGGTGTGGCCCCGGTGGCCGGGGGCGGCTGGTCGGACGGCGACTACCCGCTCCAGCAGCCCGCGCCGGCCCCCGCGCACGCCGGCGGCAACGGGGGCGGGGGCGGGCCCGTCACCGTACGGACCGACTCCGTGCTCGCCCCGCCGGCCGGTGTCGCCGCGCCCTCGTACGACCAGGGGTCGCCCGAGACACCGCCGTCGGTCCGGACGACCGGACCGGTCGGGGCGGTCGGTCCGGTGGGCGTGGCCGGGCACCTCGCGGCGCCGGCCTACGGCCCCCCGTCCGGCGCGGCGGGCCCGCTCGTGGGCGGTAGCGGGTACCCCGGGAGCGCTCCGGCACCGTTCGGGAGCGCTGCCGGGGTCGGTGGGCCGGGCGCCGGCCCGACCGGTGCGGCCGCGACGCCCGGGGCACCGGTCACGGGCGCGCCGGCCACGGGTGCGCCGGCCGCTGCGGCAGCCGCCACCGGCGGTCCGCAGCCCGGACCCGAACCCCGCCCGGGGGCCGCCGCTCCCCGCACTCCCGTCGGCGCCGCGCCGTACCCCGTCACCGCGCCCGCCCCGGGCACCTCCCCGGGGGCCCCGCCCGCGCAGGCGGTCGTTCCCGCCCCGCCGGTCGTCGGGCCCAACCCCGCGCGGCCCGAACCGCACCAGCCCGACGGCCGCCGCCGGGACTCCGCCGCACCCGTCGCCGCCGACCCCGCGCTGGTCTGGGGCGTCGTGCCGGTCGCCACCGCGCACGCGACGGCGTTCCGACTCGCCCTCCGCGCCCGCCGCGCCGGCCACACCGAGGACCCGGCCGTCCGGCCCCGCACCCTCGCCGACAGCCGCCCCTACGGCTCGCCGGGCGGGCTGGCCCCGGTCGACCCCCAGCACCAGGCCGAACTCGAGCGCCGCACACCCCGCGACGAGGACGGCCGACCGCTGCGCCACCCCGACCCCGTCGCCGGGTGCTGGGCCGAAGCCGTCAACGACGGTGGGTACCGCGAACCCGGCCGGGCCAACAACAGCCTGGAGATCGCCCTCTCCGCCATCGAGACCCACGCCGGCCTGCCCACCTGCGCGGCCCCCCGCATCCCCGCCGAAGGCGACGCCGGGGAACGCGGCGGCCGCGACCGTGCGGAACGCGAACTCGGTGCTCCGTTCCGCGACCTCGGGGACGGCGGGCCGGCCTTCGACCGCCTCGCCGCGGACCTGCTCCGCTCCGGCCACGGCGCCCAGGCGCTCCTCCTCACCCTCGACGACTACGGCCGCCCCCACGCCTGGAACGCCGTCAACCACCGGAACGCCGTGACGTATCTCGACCACCAGCTCGCCCGCCAGGGCTCCACCCCCCTCCACCCCGCCACCTGCGGTCTCTGGGCCATCACCCTCACCCCCGAAGGCCACCCCCTGGACCTCACCCCCACCCCCTGAGGCCCCCCGGCCCGCGGCCTGCCGCCCGCACAGGAAGTCGACCCATCCGACTTCCTGTGCGCGCCCCCCTCTATCCACCCAGCCAAATAGGTAGACCGACCGTCATATTCCACCGAAGGCTGCCCCGGCGGCCCGCGCGGGAAGTCGGCCACGCCGACTTCCCGAGTGGCGCGGCCCTGGCCCAGGCGTGCCATATGTAGACCGGTCGTCCTATTCGGCCCGCCCGGCGTGACCTGCGTGCAGGAAGTCGGCGCGGTCGACTTCCTGTGTGCAGCCCGGCGCCGCTGTAGCGGGGAGGAATCTGTAGACCGACCGTCATATTCCTCGCCGAGCTCCCCCTGGGGCGCTGCGCAGGAAGTCGATCGGGTCGACTTCCTGCGCAGGGTGGCTGCGTCCCGGCTTTGCCGCACGTAGATCGGTCGTCCTATGTGGTCGCGCCCTGTGGCGTCTGTGAGTGTGGAGTTGAAAGTCGGCGGAGTCGACTTCCTGCGTACGGATTGGTGCGCTTGCCGCTGGGGTGAATATGTAGACCAACCGTCATATTCCTTGCTGGTCCCACCCTGTGGTCCTGCGTGGGAAGTCGGGCAGGTCGACTTCCTGGGCGCGGGTCGGTGTGGTGGCGAGGGGTGGGGTATGTAGACCGACCGTCATATTCGCCCCTCGTTCACGCCGGCCCGGCGTGGTGTTGCACTGGGCATCGCCCGGGTGGGGCGGGGCCGTGGGGGCTTAGGTAGACCGGCCTGCATATTCCTCCGGGGGTGGGCTCCGCGCCTGGTGGGCCTGCGTGGGAAGTCGGTCTGGTCGACTTTCCGTGCCGGGGGAGTGGGCGGGGAGTGGCTCGGCGGGGGCGGGGCGGGGAGTGCGGCTGTGGTGGGGGGATGGGCGGGGTCGTAGGGTCACGGGTCGACGGCGTGGTCGAGGTGAGGGGGCGGTGGCGGCGTGATCTCGCGGGCGCAGGCGGTGGCGGCGGGTCATCGGTGGATCAACGGCGATCTCCCGCAGGGCGCCGCCGCGGTGCGGCGGGTGCTCGCGCACGAGTTCGAGCTCGGGTGGGTGGTCTGGGCGGAGCCGCCGAAGGTCGCGGTGGATCCGCGGACGGGGGAGCGGCGGCCGCCCGAGGAGGTCGGGGCGGCGTGTGCCGTGGTGGACCGGGAGTGCGGCCGGTTCACGGTGTGGCCGTCCGTGCCGGTGGACGAGGTGGTCGGGCTGTACCGGGACTTCGTGGGCGCCGGCGGGTACGACCCGGCGCGTCCGCCGGTGACCGGTCGGGGCGCCCGGGCCGAGCTGACCTACCGGGACGCCGCGGGCGAGGTGCGTTCGCTGGCCCTGCGTTCGGCGGCCGGCCTGCCGCACCCGGCGCTGCGCGGCTGGTGGTGGCTGCGCGAGCAGGGCGTCCCGGCCGAGGACGTGCTGGCCGTGCGCACCGATCTGCGGCTGGGCGCCCTGCCCGGCGGCTACTGGGCGCACGCGCTGGCGGCGGAGCTGCCGCGGGTCCGGGTGGGCTTCGAGGTGCCGTACGGTCCGAGGTTCGATCACCGGGCGGCGGCGGTGCGGGGGTTGCCCGCGCCCCCGGACGGTCCGGTGCGGAACCGGGTGCCGTTCCCGCGGGCGGCGCTCCCGGTGCCCGCGGAGTCGGTGCAGAAGGAACCGGCGCCCGTGGAGTCGGATGCGGCGTTGGCGGCCCGGCTGGCCGCGGGGTTCGGTGCGGCGGGCGTGCAGCGCTTCGATCCGGCGGACGTGGCGCGGGCGGAGTTGCCCGGGGAGGCGGCGGCCCTGTTGCTGACGGTGGGTGTGCCGTCGGTGCTGCCGGGTTTCTTCACCCTGTACCACCCGGGGGCGGCGGCGGTCGGGGACGGTTCGCGCCCGGCCGCGGTGCTGCCTCCGCTGGCGGCGCACCTGGCGGCGGCGGGTCGGGGCGCCCGGGTCGCCGAGCGGGAGCGGGCGGCGCTGGCGGGGCGGCTGGTGCTGGGGTCGGACGGCTGGGCGCTGGTCACGCTCGACGTGGTGAGCGGTGCAGTCCGGGCCGTCGATCCGGACGACGGGACGGCCCGGTACGGCAACGCGGACGTGCGGTCCTTCGTTCGCTGCCTGGCGGTGTTCGCCGGGTGGCTTCCCGCCCTGCGCGGGTCGGACCCGGTGACGGCCGGGCCGGCGGTGGAGGCCCTGCAGCGGGCCTTGGTGGCGGTGGACGGGACGGTCTTCGACGATCCGGAGAACTGGTGGGCCGTCATCGTCGAGCAGTTGTGGGACGGACTGCTGTGAGCGGCGCACCGGCCACTCGTCCGGGTGACGTGGACCGCACCGCGGTGTCGGCGTGCCGCCAGGTGGCCCCAGGCTGAGAGGAACCGGATGGCATCGTCGGGTTGTCGGATCAGTTTGATGATCTGCCGTCGAGTCGTATGAGATGCGTTCCGACCGGGCGGCGACGTCCACCAGCTGACCCCCGGCCGAACCAGACCCCGGCCGACCAGACCCCCGCCGAACCACCCCCCGACCGAACCGAGCAGGAGCCGGAGCCCCGAGCCGTGACCGCCCCGCCCCGCGCCGCCCAGACGGCCGTCCTCGCCGCCCTCGCGGTCCTGGCCGCCGGATGCGCCTCCGCGCCCGCGCTGAAGGCCCGGTCCGTCGCCGCCACGCCGTCCTGCGACGCCCCGGTGGTGATCGGTCACCGCGGTGCCCCGCGCAGCGCCCCCGAGAACACCATGGCCTCCTTCGAGACCGCCCTGGAGCAGGGTGCCGACTGGCTGGAGACCGACGTGCAGACGACCCGGGACGGCGTCCCGGTGCTGATGCACGACCCGACCGTGGACCGCACCACCAACGGCAAGGGCGCCGTCGCCGACCTGACCGCCGCCCAGGTCGCGGACCTGCGGGTGACGGTCGGGCCGGGCCCCGCCGAGCCGGTGCCCACCCTGGAGGAGCTGCTCGACCGCCTCTCGGACAGCAACGCCACCCTGCTGATGGAGATCAAGTGGCAGCGGGCCGAGGACGTCGTCCGGATCGCCCGGATCGCCGCCGCCAGCCGGGCCAAGGTGGTCCTCTACTCCTTCTCGGCCGAGCACCTGCACCAGGCCCACGCCGCCGCCCCGGCCCTGCCGGTGGTGCTGATCCAGGGCTCGGCGATCGCCGAGGACCCGGGTGACCTGCCGCTACGGGGCATCGCCCTGGACACCTCGCTGGCGACCGCGGCCCGGATCGCCGCCGAGCGCAGGGCGGGCCGCGAGGTGTACGTCTGGACGCTCGACGACGAGGAGTCCTGGCAGCTGATGTCCGCCCGGGACGCCGACGGCCTGATCACCGACACCCCGGGCCCGGCCCGGCGCTGGGCGGACGCCAACTGCCGCACCGGGCCGCGGCCCGGGCCCGGCGGCCACTGATCCACCACCGGCGCGGCCGGGGGGCACTGATCCGCCCCCGGCGAGCCCGGGGGCACTGATCCGCCCCCGGCGAGCCCGGGGGCACTGATCCGCCGCCAGTGTGCCCGCCGGGACCAGCGCGAATACGGTCACATCCGGTCTCGCCCAGGTCCGGATCGCGTAGCGTGGAGAGTTATGCGACTCGGTGTACTCGACGTAGGTTCCAACACGGTCCACTTCCTCGTGGTGGACGCCCATCCGGGTGCCGCCCCGCTGCCCGCGTACTCGCACAAGGCCGAGCTGCGCCTGGCCGAGCTGCTGGACGTCGACGGCGCGATAAGCGAGGCCGGTGTCGAGCGGCTGGTCGGGCACGTCGCCTCCTCGCTGCGGGTCGCCGAGGACAAGGGCGTCGTCGACATCCTGCCGTTCGCCACCTCGGCCGTCCGGGAGGCGGCCAACGGCGAGGAGGTGCTGGGCCGGGTCGCCGCGGAGACCGGGGTGGAGCTGCGGGTGCTCTCCGGGCAGGACGAGGCCAGGCTGACCTTCCTGGCCGTCCGCCGCTGGTTCGGCTGGTCGTCCGGGCGGCTGCTCAACCTGGACATCGGCGGCGGCTCGCTGGAGATCGCCTGCGGCCTGGACGAGCAGCCCGACGTCGCCTGTTCGCTGCCGCTGGGCGCCGGCCGACTGACCGCCCGCTGGCTGCCCGGGGACGTGGCGGACCCGGACGGGCTGCGCGAGCTGAGACGCCACATCCGGGCCGAGATGGGCACCGTCGTCGGTGAGGTCTCCCGACTCGGCACTCCCCAGCACGCCGTCGCCACCTCCAAGACCTTCAAGCAGCTGGCCCGGATGACCGGCGCCGCGCCCGCCGACGCCGGCCCGTACGCGGACCGCAGGCTCACCCGCAGCGGGCTGTCCGCCTGGCTGCCGCGGCTGGCCGGGATGACCGTCGCCGAGCGGGCGCAGATCCCCGGCGTCTCCGAGGGCCGGGCCAAGCAGCTGCTGGCCGGAGCGCTGGTCGCCGACGCCGCCATGGACCTCTTCGGGCTGGAGGAGCTGGACGTCTGTCCCTGGGCGCTGCGCGAGGGCATCATCCTGCGCCGCCTGGACACCATGGACAGCCCCGCCGACCGCCGCCGCCCGGCGCTCACCCCCTGAGGACGGTCCCGTTCGGAGCGCGGTCCGCATACGCTGTCTCCCGTGGTGCAACCAGCGGGTGAGGACGGGACGCCGGAGGACCGCGCCCCCGGGGACGGGCAGCGGCGGCCGGACGGCGCGCGCCGCAGGCTCGGCAAGGCGGTCAAGGGCGCCACCGCGGCGAAGGCCGCCAAGGCCGCGAAGGCGGCTCAGCGCACCGCCGCGAAGTCCTCCGCCGCGAAGTCCTCCGCCGCGAAGTCCGCCGGCGGAAAGTCCTCCGCCGAGAAGCCCTCCCCTCGGAAGCCCGACGTCCGGAAGCCCGCCGCCGCGAGGTCCGCCGGCCCGGAGGAACCCGGCTCCGAGCACTCCGGGACCGGGCGTCCCGAGACGGAGCCCGGGGACCCGGAGACCAGGGCCCCGGAGCCGAAGCGGCCCGCGCGCAGGAGGACGGCCTCGAAGACGTCCGACCCCGCGAAGCCCGACCCCGCGAAGGCCGTTCCCACGAAGCCCGCCCCCACAGCGGCCGACCCGAAGAGGCCCGACCCCCCGAAGCCAGCCCCCGCGAAGGCCGAGCCGAGCAAGGCCGAGCCGAAGAAGGCCGGCGTACGCAAGCCCGGCACGCGGAAGGCCGCCACCACCGCCGCGCCCCGGGAGACCCGCACCGCCCGGGCCGCCGGTGCCGCCAAGGCCGCCGTCCAGTCGGTGCGCTCGGTCAAGGCCGCCCGGCGCGACGCCGCCCGCCCCCCGCTGCTGCGCACCACCGACCGGCTGGTGCTGCCCCCGCACCCGACCCTGCACATCCCGGACACCAAGGTGGTCCTGTCCACCGCCTCGGTGTACCCGGCGAGCACCGCCGTGGCGTTCGAGCTGGCCGCCAAGCTCGGCTACGACGGGGTCGAGGTGATGGTCTGGAACGATCCGGTCAGTCAGGACGTCGACGCGCTGCGCCGTCTCTCCGACGCCCACCGGATGCCGATCCTGGCCGTGCACGCGCCCTGTCTGCTGATCACCCAGCGGGTGTGGACCACGGACCCGTGGACCAAGCTGGTCAGGGCCCGGGCGGCGGCGGAGAAGCTCGGTGCGAGCGCGGTCGTGGTCCACCCGCCGTTCCGCTGGCAGCGCCAGTACGCCCGGGACTTCGTGGCGGGCATCAACCGGATGGCGGGCGAGACCGACGTCCGCTTCGCGGTCGAGAACATGTACCCGTGGCGCTACCGCGACCGCGAGGTGCTGGCCTACGCGCCCGGCTGGGACGTCACCGACGAGGAGTACCGGCACTTCACCATCGACCTCTCGCACGTCGCGACCTCGCGGATCGACACCTTCGCCATGGTCGAGCGGATGGGCGACCGGCTGGCGCACGTCCACCTGGCCGACGGCAGCGGCTCGGGCAAGGACGAGCACCTGATCCCCGGCCGCGGCAAGCAGCCCTGCGCCGAGCTGCTGGAGCACCTGGCCCGCACCGGCTTCGACGGTCACGTGGTGCTGGAGGTCAACACCCGGCGTTCCGCGTCGCCCGCCGAACGCGAGGCCGATCTGGCCGAGGCCCTGGCTTTCACCCGCTTGCACCTGGCCACCCCGTCGCGCGTACGCTGAGAGACCGCGCTCGTGAGGGCGCGAACCACCGTGCGGAGGGGGAGCCATGACGGAGGATCAGGACCAGGGTCGGGGCCAGGCCCAGGGGCGGTTGGAGGCGGCGCGGAGCTTCGGCGGGGTCGCCGTCGAGTACGGCCGCGGCCGGCCGGGCTACCCGGAGGAGCTGTTCGACGCGGTGGAGCGGTTGTCCGGCCGCAGTCTGAAGAACGCCCGGGTCCTGGACGTCGGCGCCGGCACAGGCATCGCCACCCGCCTGCTCGCCGCCCGCGGGGCGGACGTCGTCGCGGTGGAGCCCAGCGCGGGCATGGCCGCCCAGTTCCTGGCCTCGTCGCCGGGGCTGCCGCTGGTCCGGGCCGGCGGCGACGAGCTGCCGTTCCACGACGGCTCCGCCGACCTGGTCACCTACGCCCAGGCCTTCCACTGGACCCGCCCCGAACTGGCCGTCCCCGAGGCGGTCCGGGTGCTGCGGCCCGGTGGCGCCCTGGCCGCCTGGTGGAACATCCCGGACGAGACCGTGCCGTGGGTCCGGGCGCGGGTCGAGCGGATGACCGCGGCCCTGGGGGACCGCTACCACGGCTACGGCGGGGTCGCCGGTCACGTCGCCCACTTCGCGTCGGCCGGCCTGAGGGTCGAGCGCGCGGTGCTGCGCTGGGAGCGGAGGGTCACCGTGGACGAGGTGCTGGCCGACCTCACCTCCCGCTCGTTCATGGCCTCCCTCGGGCCCGCGGAGCGCGCGCCGCTGCTGGAGGCCGAGCGGGTCGCGATGACCGCGGAGTTCCCGGACGGCCGGCTGGTCGAGCGCTACGCCCTGGAGCTGGCGGTGGCGATCACCCCGGACACCCCGGCCCACCCCGGCCTGACCCGGCCCACCCCGGCCTGACCCGGCCCACCCCGGCGCCCTGGCCGCGCCCCGCCCCCGAACCCCCCACCCCCCGCACACCCCCGAACGGCCCCGCCCCGCACACCCCCGAACGGCCCGTCCGCCTGACCGCATCGCGGACGGGCCGTCCGCCGCCTGGACCGCGGGCGTAGGCTCGTAGCCACAGCGGCCCCCGCACCCTCCCACCAGCGGGGCGCCGGCGACAGCCCCGAAGGAGTGGAGCACAGTGCCCGAGCTGAGGTCCCGTACGGTCACCCACGGTCGCAACATGGCAGGCGCCCGGGCGCTTCTCCGGGCCGCCGGCGTAGCCCGCGAGGACTTCGGCAAGCCGATCATCGCGGTCGCCAACTCCTTCACCGAGTTCGTGCCCGGCCACACCCACCTGCAGCCGGTCGGCCGGATCGTCTCCGAGGCGATCAAGCAGGCGGGCGGCATCCCGCGCGAGTTCAACACCATCGCCGTGGACGACGGCATCGCGATGGGCCACGGCGGCATGCTCTACTCGCTGCCCTCGCGCGACCTGATCGCCGACTCGGTCGAGTACATGGTCAACGCGCACTGCGCCGACGCACTGATCTGCATCTCCAACTGCGACAAGATCACCCCGGGCATGCTGATGGCCGCGCTGCGCCTCAACATCCCGACCGTCTTCGTCTCCGGCGGGCCCATGGAGGCCGGCAAGGCCACCCTGGTGGACGGCACGGTGCGCAAGCTCGACCTGGTCGACGCGATCTCGCAGGCCGTCAACGAGAACGTCTCCGACGAGGACATCGCGATCATCGAGGAGAACGCCTGCCCGACCTGCGGCTCGTGTTCCGGCATGTTCACCGCCAACTCGATGAACTGCCTCACCGAGGCCATCGGCCTCTCGCTGCCCGGCAACGGCTCGGTGCTCGCGACCCACACCGCCCGCCGCGCCCTCTACGAGGCCGCCGGCCGGACCGTCGTCGAGATCACCAACCGCCACTACGGCCAGGACGACGCCTCGGTGCTCCCGCGCGCGATCGCCACCCGCGCGGCCTTCGAGAACGCCATGGCCCTGGACATCGCCATGGGCGGCTCGACCAACACCATCCTGCACCTGCTCGCCGCCGCCCAGGAGGCCGAGCTGGACTTCGACATGCGGGCCATCGACGCGGTCTCCCGCCGGGTGCCCTGCCTCTCCAAGGTCGCGCCGAACGGCTCGTACTACATGGAGGACGTCCACCGGGCCGGCGGCATCCCGGCCATCCTCGGCGAGCTGTACCGCGGCGGGATGCTCAACGAGGACGTCCACACGGTGCACTCCGGCTCGCTCGCCGAGTGGCTCAAGACCTGGGACGTGCGGGGCGGTTCGCCGTCCGCGGAGGCCGTCGAGCTGTGGCACGCCGCGCCCGGCTGCGTCCGCTCCGCCGAGGCCTTCTCGCAGTCCGAGCGCTGGGAGTCGCTGGACACCGACGCCGCCGGGGGCTGCATCCGCAGCGTCGAGCACGCCTACTCGGTGGAGGGCGGCCTCGCCGTCCTGTACGGCAACCTCGCCGAGGACGGCTGCATCGTGAAGACCGCCGGCGTCGACGAGTCGATCTGGACGTTCAGCGGCCCGGCCGTCGTCGTGGAGTCGCAGGAGGACGCGGTCGAGGCGATCCTCGCCAAGCGGGTCAAGGAGGGCGACGTCGTCGTCATCCGCTACGAGGGCCCCAAGGGCGGTCCGGGCATGCAGGAGATGCTCTACCCGACCTCCTTCCTCAAGGGCCGGGGCCTGGGCAAGGCCTGCGCGCTGGTCACCGACGGCCGCTTCTCCGGCGGCACCTCGGGCCTGTCCATCGGCCACGCCTCCCCGGAGGCCGCCTCCGGCGGGACGATCGCCCTGGTCGAGGACGGCGACACCATCGCCATCGACATCCCGGGCCGGAGGATCTCCCTGGAGGTGCCCGCCGAGGTGCTGGACGAGCGCCGCCGCGCGCTGGAGGCCGGCGGCGGCTACCGCCCGAAGAACCGCGACCGCCAGGTCAGCCAGGCGCTGCGCGCCTACGCGGCGATGGCCACCTCCGCCGACAAGGGCGCCGTGCGCGACGTGAGCAAGCTGGGCTGAGCCCGCTGCCGGGCGGCCGCCCGGCAGGCCGGCTGGGCCCGGCCCGACGACAACGGCGGAGGAGCCGTCCCGCAGTCCGGGACGGCTCCTCCGCCGCTTGCGGCGTCCGGGGGATAATCGACCCCGTGAACGAGCAGCCCCCCGCCCCCGCCCCCCAGCCCGTCGGCGCCCCCGAGCCGGACCCGATCCGCTGGTTCGGCACCAGCTGGGTCGAGCGGGACAACGGCTACTGGCTGCGCCGCGTCGCGGTGTCGGCCGGTGCGCTGGTCGCCGCGGCGGCCGGTGCCTTCGCGCTGCGCCTCGGCGTCGAGGGCGTCGCCCTCTCCGACAGCGGCGGCTTCCTCAACGGGCTGCTGACCGCGGCCATCGCGATCTGTTCGCTGATGGCCGCGCTGCGCACCTGGAAGGTGCTCACGGAGGGCAAGGACCGGCTGACCGGCTGGATGACGGAGGACCGCTCGCTCGGCGCGGTCTGGCTGATCGGCGGGGTCGGCTCGCTGCTCGCCTACTTCGTCCGCAGCCTCACCGAGGCCCCCGGCGAGGCGGTCAACCGGGCCGCCCACGAGCGGGCCCTCGCCCAGTACGGCAAGCGCCGGGCCGACCGCAGCGGCCGGCCCGGCGCCGGGGCGCCGGGCCGGGGCAAGCGCCGGCGCTGAGCGGTCAGTTCCGGCTGAGGGTGCCGCAGGCGGCGCTCTCCTGGATGTCCTTCGTCCGGTCGTAGGGGTCGGTGGCCGGCCCGGTCGGCGTGGAGCCGGGGTGGGCGAGCTCCGCGAACTGGTCGAACTGCGGGTGCAGGAAGCCGTCGTAGACGTCGCACGCGCTGTTGCCGATGTCCGACGAGGACTTGGCGAAGCTCAGCTTCTTCGGGTTGACCCGGTACCGGGCCGGGTCGTAGAAGCGGAAGTCCTCCTGCTTGCGGACGATGGTGCGGGTGGTCCAGGTGTCGCCCGCGACGTCCGCGGCCGGCAGCACCAGGCCCACCGGCTTGGCCGTGCCGCCGGACGGCGCGGCCGGCTGCTTCGTCGCCGGGGGAGCGCTCGGCGCGGGCCGGGGGGAGGCGGCCCGCTGGGCGGCCTCCGGGCCCGGGCGCAGGGCGTACACGTAGGTGAAGTCGGTGTGCACCAGGACGCCCTTGTCGCCGTCGCCCTCGACGGTGATCCGGCCCTGCACCTTGACGGTGTCGGTCGCCAGGATCGCCTCGCGCGGGTCGAAGCGGGCGAAGTCCCTGGTGGGGTCGTGCTCCTCGGACGGCTTGGCCAGCGCGGCGTTCAGGTCGTCCTGCTGGTCCCGCTCCAGCATGGCCAGCGCGGCGTCCGGCCGCGCGCCGCCGATGACCTTGGGGTCCATGTTGGCCGCGGCGAGGTAGCCCTTCACCAGCGCGACCTGGGCGGCGACCTGGTCGGCGCCGAACACGCCGGTCGCGGCCGGCTCGTCCACGGGCTTGAAGTCGTCCATCGAGGTCGGCCAGCCCTCCACGGGGGAGCCCTTCCAGGGGTGGTCGACGGTCGGCTGCTGGTCGGCGGCCGCGGAGGGCGCGGCGGTGGGCTTCGCCGTCTCCGGGGCGACGGGGGCGGCCGGGGTGCGGGCGGCGGCCGGCCCGTTGCCGGAGCCGTTCCCGTAGCGGGTGTCGTACCAGCTGCGCAGCCCGTCGATGTTGAGCGCGGCGAGCAGCACGGCGATGGTGAGGACGACGTAGAGCGGCGCGCGCCACTCCGGCCGGCGGCGCGGGCGCGGATTGCCCCAGGCGTCGAGGGCCGGGGCCTTCGGCTTGCGGCCGAACCGGCGGCCGGCCGCCTTCGCCGGGCCGTCGTTGACGGAGCGGCGGCCGCCCGGGTCGACCGGCGGGGTGTGCTTCCACCGGGCGGCCAGCATCCGGGTGCGCCCGGACTGCTCTTGGACGGTGGCGCCCTTGATGAACTCCTCGTCCAGGACGAGGTCGGCGAACGGGTCCTTCCCGCCCGCTCCGGACGGGTCGGACCCGCCCGGCTCGCGGCCCTCGGCGGGGCGCGGTTCCGGATCTTCGGCTATCGGCATCGCGCCAGTATGACGACGGGCGGTGACGATTCGTCGATCGGGGGCACACCATGTGGTGAACGCGTGTGCGGGGCGTGGCGTTTCACCCCTCCTTGCCCCGGTCTGTGTCGGTGTCAGTCCTTGCCGCGGGCCTGCTTCACCGACCCCACGACCCCGGCGACGGCCAGCAGGACGCCGGCCGGCAGCAGGGCCAGGAAGAAGGCGCCGAACAGGCTGGAGTCGCCGAGGAACCACTGCGCCAGCACGTCCAGCACGAGGAGCCCGCCGGCCGCCGGGAGGGCGGCCCGCCACGGGTGCTCGTTCGCCCAGCGGCGCAGCCGGCGGTCACCGGTGTCGCGGCGCAGCTGCCCGCCGACGGTGCCGACGAGGAAGAAGAAGAACAGGGCCCAGCCGGCCGGCCCGGCCAGCATGCCCAGTGACCAGTCCCCGGAGATCGCGTCGATCCCCAGGGCGGTCGCACCCACCACCGCACCGACCCCCGCGGCGGTCCGCCACGGGCCCACGGCCGCCGAGGCGACGGCGAGTTGCCGGTTCTCACGTCGGGACATTTCGTCGTGTGCCATGGCTCCACGGTGCGCCCGCGCGGACGCGGAGGCCATAGGGGATGCCCCGGACTTTCCCCTGAGGGGTCGGCTCGGGGCGGCGGCCGGTGGCCGGTGGCCGGCGGCCGGTGGCGCGCGGCGGTGCGCCGGTGGCCGGGTGCCGACCACCGGGGTGGGCGGACCACGGGCTGGACGGTCCCCGCGGCCGCCCCCGCACGGTGCGAGGATGGCCGCAGTACCGAGGGTAAGGAGCGGCCATGGGCGCCAGCGCAGCACACGGACAGAAGATCGCCTTCCTGGGCACCGGCAAGATCGGCGAGGCCCTGCTCTCCGGTCTGCTGCGGGCCGGCAAGGACCCGGCGGACGTCCTGGTGACCGCCCGCCGCCCCGAGCGCGCCGCCGAACTGGCCGCCCGCCACGGCGTGGTGGTGGTCTCCAACGCCGAGGCGGCGAAGCTCGCCGACACCCTGATCCTGGCCGTCAAGCCGCAGGACATGGGCAGCCTGCTGGAGGAGCTGGCGCCGCACGTCGCCGCGGACCGGCTGGTGATCTCGGCCGCGGCGGGCGTCCCCACCGCCTGGTTCGAGGAGCGGCTGGCGGCCGGCACCCCGGTGGTCCGGGTGATGCCCAACACGCCCGTCCTGGTGGACGAGGGGATGAGCGTCATCTCCGGCGGCTCGCACGCGACGGAGGAGCACCTGGAGCGCGCCGAGGAGATCTTCAGCTCGGTCGGCAAGGCGCTGCGGCTGCCGGAGTCCCAGCAGGACGCGGCCACCGCGCTGTCGGGCTCCGGGCCGGCCTACTTCTACTTCCTGGTCGAGGCGATGACCGACGCGGGCATCCTGCTCGGTCTGCCCCGGCAGGTGGCGCACGACCTGATCGTGCAGTCCGCGATCGGCGCCTCGGTGATGCTGCGGGACTCCGGGGAGCACCCGGTGAAGCTGCGCGAGGCGGTCACCTCGCCGGCCGGCACCACCATCGCGGCCATCCGGGAGCTGGAGAACCACGGGGTGCGGGCCGCGCTGCTGGGCGCCCTGGAGGCGGCCCGGGACCGCTCCCGGGAGCTCGCCTCCGGCGGGAAGTAGCCGGACCCGGGACGCGTCCGGCGGATCACCGCCGGGGCGAGGTCCACGAGGCGCGCCCCGGGGGGCGCCGAGTCCGCGCCGGGGCCCGCCGCGGCCCGGTGCGCGGAAAGTCGCTGTGCGGCCCCGTGCACGGAAGGTCCCTGTGCGGCCCCGTGCACGGAAAGTCCCTGCGCGACCCCTCCCGCAATCGCGGCCCACCCCCTACGCTCTCGCCAACATCGTCGTACCGGCCGGTAGCGAGGTCCCGCATGCGTGAGGCGCCACCCGCGACACCCGAGACACCCCCCGGGGCCCCGCCCGCGGCACCGCCCGCCCTGCGCGCCGGGCGGGCCGCGCTCGCGGTGAGCTTCCTGCTCCAGGGCGTCACCTTCGCCCTGCTGGTCACCTGCATCCCGGAGATCCAGCACCGGTACGGGCTGAGCGACGGCCTGCTGCCGGTCTTCCTGGCCGCCGTGCCGGTCCTCGCCGGGGTCGGCTCGATCACCTCCGAACAGCTGGTGAAGCGCACAGGTGCCCGGGCCGTGCTGCGGGTGGTCCAGCCGCTGGTGTGCCTCAGCCTCGCGGGTGCCGGGCTCGGCGGCTCGCTCTGGCAACTCGCCCTCGCGCTGGGCGCGTTCGGGCTGCTGGTCGGGGCGCTGGACGCCAGCATGAACATGCTGGGGGTGGGGCTGCAGCACCGCTACGGCCGGTCGATCATGATCGGCTTCCATGCCGCGTTCAGCCTCGGCGGCATCGTGGGTGCGGCGGTCGCCGGGCTGGGCTCGCACTACGACCTGGGCCTGCCGGTGCTGTTCGGCACCGCCGCCGCGGTGATCGCCCCGCTGGCCCTGCTGACCGGTACCAGGTTCGCCGGGCCGGTCGAACTCGGCGACGCCGTCCGGGAGGCCGCCGAGGCCGCCGCCCGCTCCATCCCCTGGCGGCCGCTGCTGCCGCTCTGCCTGGCGATGGCGTTCGCGTACATCGCGGACGCCTCGGTCTCCAACTACAGCGTCAAGTACCTGACCGACGGCCTGGGCAGCGCCGAGGACGTCGCCAAGCTCTCCTACCTCGGCTACATGGTGGCGATGCTGCTCGGCCGGGCCCTGGGCGACCGCGCGGTGCAGCGCTGGGGCGCGGTCGCGGTGGTCCGGGCCGGTGCCGGGCTGGCCGCGCTCGGCTTCGCGCTGGCCGCCGCGGCGCCGGCGCCCTGGGCGGGCATCGCCGGGTTCACCGTGCTGGGCTTCGGCATCTGCGCGATCATCCCGCAGGTGTTCGCGGCCGGCGGCCGGCTGTTCCCGGCCGACTCGGACGCCGCGGTGGCGCGGCTGAACCTCTTCAACTACGTGGGGTTCCTGATCGGTTCGCCGCTGGTCGGGGCGCTGGCGGACGCCGGCTCGTACCGCTGGGCGCTGCTCGCCCCGATGCTGCTGGTGCTCGCCGTGCTGCCGCTGGCCGAGCGGTTCTCGCCGGCACCGGCGTTGGCCCCCGCCCCCGCCGGCTGAGGGCGGGGGCGGGGGCGGGGCGGGGCGGGCAAGGGCGGGCGGGATCAGCCCAGGATCGTGGTCGCCAGGCTGGCGGTGCCGTAGGCCCAGCCCTGGTCCTGGGCGGTGGAGGTGCCGCCCACCTGGCCGAACTCGTAGTAGACGTAAGGCGCCCAGTTCACCGTGTACGGCGTGGTGGCGTCCCACGGCGGGGTGTCGGTGATCTTGACGGTGAGCGTGACGGTCTTGGTGGCACCCGGCACGATCGGCGCGTTGAAGTGGAAGCTGGCGCTGTTCCCGCTGGTCGTGCAGTCGACGGTGTCGCCGGCGCAGCCGGTGACGGTGAAGGCACCGTTCAGCTGGTTGGCCGGCCAGGTCGGCTGGATGGACTCGTAGGCGAAGTAGATGTCGCTGGTCTCGTTGTTGGTGAGGGCCAGCGTCAGGGTCAGCTGGTCACCGGCCTTCGCGGTCGACTTGTCGACGCTGAAGTTGGTCCCGTTGACCGCGGCGGAGGCCGGTTGGGCGGCAAAGAACACACCAAGTCCCAGTATTGCAGCGAGAATTACCCCAAGGCGTTGCACGCTGAATGGCTTCATGGCGGAGAGCATAGGTACTCGCACAGCTCTTGTCTGTACCGCCTCAACAAATCACCTCCACCGTTGCCGCACGCGCGCACCACACCTGCCGTACGCGCACCGCGTGACCAGCGCCGCGTCCGCCGTCCCGGCGCGCCCCGCGGGCGGCCCGGCCACCCCCACCCACTACGGTGGAGGCCATGCCCGAAGCCGAGCGTGACACCCCCTGCGGCCTGCACCTCTTCTGGGACGAGGCCGTCACCGCCTACGACTTCGGCCCCGGCCACCCGATGGACCCGACCCGGCTGGCGCTCACCATGCGCCTCGTCGAGGCCCTCGGCCTGGACGCCGGACCCGGGGTGACCGTCCGGGCCGCACCGCCGGCCGGCGAGTCCACCCTGCACCTGGTGCACACCCGGGAGTACGTCGAGGCGGTCAAGCACGCCGCCGCCCACCCCGAGCTGTCGGACCCCCGGCACGGGCTCGGCACCGACGACAACTGGGCCTTCCCGGCGGTCCATTCGGCCTCCGCGCTGATCGCGGGCCAGTCCGTGGCCGCCGCCGAGGCGGTCTGGCGCGGGGAGACCCCGCACGCGGTGAACTTCGCCGGCGGGCTGCACCACGCGATGCCCGCCAAGGCCTCCGGCTTCTGCGTCTACAACGACCCGGCGCTGGCCGTCGCCCGGCTGCTCGAACTCGGCGCCGAACGGGTCGCCTACGTCGACGTGGACGTCCACCACGGCGACGGCGTCCAGCAGGCCTTCTGGGACGACCCCCGGGTGCTCACCGTCTCGCTCCACGAGCACCCCGCCACGCTCTTCCCGCAGACCGGCTGGCCCACCGAGACCGGCGGCCCCGACGCCCCCGGCACCGCCGCCAACCTCGCGCTGCCGGCCGGCACCGGCGACGCGGGCTGGCTGCGCGCCTTCCACGCCCTGGTGCCCGAGCTGCTCGCCGCCTTCCGGCCGCAGGTGCTGGTCACCCAGCACGGCGCGGACACCCATCTGGAGGACCCGCTCGCCCACCTGGCCGTCACCGTGGACGCGCAGCGGCTGATCGCCGAGGAGCTGCACGGGCTGGCCCACCGGCTCACCGGCGGCCGCTGGATCGCCACCGGAGGGGGCGGCTACGCCGTCGTGGACGTCGTGCCGCGCAGCTGGACCCATCTCGTCGCCACCGCCGCCGGGCGGCCCGTCGACCCGGCCACCGAGACCCCGGAGGCCTGGCGCGCCGAGGTCTACCACCGCACCCGCCGCCCGGCCCCGCTGCGGATGACCGACGGCGCCCGGCCGGCCTGGCGCGACTTCGACGCGGGTTACGATCCGGCCGACCGGCTCGATCAGGCCATCCTGGCCAGCCGCCGCGCGGTGTTCCCCCACCACGGCCTGCTGGCCTGAAACCGGTCCGCCGGCTCCCGCCCTGCGTACGGGCGCTCCGGCGATCCGCCGAGTGACTACGTACTGCAACAGTCCTATCTCTCACCGTACGAGGACTGCACCTCCCCTCTTCCCACTGGTACCACCCATAACTACTCTGGGGATACACGTGTGCCGGTGGAGTCACCGGAGGGGAAGCCGGTGCCTTGCACACGGGTAAGGGTCGGGTGATGGTCATGAGTTCCGGCGAGCGTCCCCTGCAGGAAGTCGTCTTCCTGACCGTGGCGGAGGTTGCCTCGGTCATGCGGGTGTCCAAGATGACGGTGTACCGCCTGGTGCACAGCGGAGAGCTGCCGGCCATCCGGGTCGGACGGTCCTTCCGGGTGCCCCAGCAGGCGGTGCACGAGTACCTCAAGGAGTCCTACGTGCGGCTCGAGAGCGCGTAGACCGAGGGCGGCGGGGGCCGGGTCCGCGACCGCGGATCCGGCCCCCGTTCGCCGCAGATTTTCCGCGTGTTTCCCGGCCACGGGGACCACGATTACGGCCCTGGCCCCGTGGACGGTAGGCTAGGCCCTCCGTCAGTCGTATGGACTCCGTCTCGTCACGGGCGAGAGTCTCAGTGAGCGAGGGTTGTTCCGTGGGCTCTGTCATCAAGAAGCGTCGCAAGCGTATGGCCAAGAAGAAGCACCGCAAGCTTCTGAAGCGGACTCGCGTTCAGCGTCGCAACAAGAAGTAAGCGCCCCCGGCCGCGCTCAGCGCGCCAGGCGCTTCCACCGCCCGCCCAGGCCCTCGCGGCCCGGGCGGGCGGTGTCGTTTCACGGCCCGGCACGGCGGCGCGGTACGGTGCACGCAGGCCGCTCGGCTTCTGGGAATGGGGTGCAGCACCGTGGGCGTGGTCGTACTCGTCACCGGCGTGGCGCGCCATCTCGGTGCCCGCTTCGCCGCCGAGCTCCGCCGCCGACCGGGGGTGGACCTGGTGGTCGGCGTGGACGTGCAGCCGCCCGGGCTGCCGGTCGAGGAGCCGGACGGGCGCGCCGCCGAGTACCGCTTCCACCAGCTCGACCTGCGCCGGCCCGCGGTCTCCCGGGTGATCGCCGAGCACGGCGTGGACACCGTGGTGCACCTCAGCGTCAGCGCCACCGGTCTGGGCTCCACCAACCGCTCCGCGGTGAAGGAGTCCAACGTCATCGGCACCATGCAGCTGCTCGGCGCCTGCCAGAAGGCCCCCGGGGTGCGCCGCCTCGTGGTGAAGTCCACCACCGGCGTCTACGGCTCCGCGCCCCGCGACCCGGCGGTGTTCACCGAGCGGATCCAGCCGAAGAACCCGCCCGGCGGCGGCTTCGCCAAGGACGCCTCGGAGGTCGAGGGGTACGTCCGCGGCTTCGCCCGGCGCCGCCCGGACGTCGCGGTCACCGTGCTGCGCTTCGCCAACATCGTCGGCCCCCACGCGGACACCCCGCTCAGCGAGTACTTCGCGCTGCCGGTGCTGCCGACGGTGCTCGGCTACGACCCGCGGCTGCAGTTCGTCCACGAGGACGACGCCGTCGAGGTGCTCTGCCGGGCCGCCGGTGAGGCCGTTCCGGGCACCGTCAACACCGGGACGTTCAACGTGGCGGGGGAGGGTGTCCTGCTGCTCTCCCAGTGCGCCCGGCGGCTCGGCCGGCCGACGCTCCCGCTGCTGCTGCCCGCGATCAGCTGGATGGCCGGGATGGCCCGGCAGACCAGACTGGTCGACGTCTCGCCGGAGCAGCTGCGGCTGCTCACCCACGGCCGCGTGGTGGACACCACCCGGCTGCGCGAGACCTTCGGCTACCGCCCGGCCTTCACCACCACGGAGGCCTTCGCCGACTTCGCCGCCGCGCAGCGGCCCGGCCTGCTGCCGCCCGAGCGGCTCGCCGCCGTCACCGACCGGCTGGCGGGCCTGCTCGGCCCGGAGCGGGCCTCCGGCGAGCGGACCCGTACCGACCGCCCCCGTCCACCGAGGAGCTGAACCCGCGATGAGTGCCGCAGCCGAGAACGCGCCGGGCGAGGCGAGGGTCATCCCGATCGAGTCCGCCCCCAGCTGGACCGCGCCCGAGGGGCCCGGGCTGGCCGACCGCCTCGCCGACGCGGTCGGCGGGGCGCTGTCCGGACAGCTCGGTCCGGCCGCCACCCGGCTGTTCGGCAAGGGCTGGGAGGGCCGGGCCGCGGACCGGCTGGCCTTCCTGCGCCGCCGGATCACCGGCGACTACGAGGTGGACGAGTTCGGCTTCGACCGGGAGCTCACCGAGGAGGTGCTGCTCGGACTGCTGCGTCCGCTGGCCGAGAAGTACTTCCGGATCGACGTCCAGGGCGTCGAGAACATCCCGGCGGAGGGCGGCGCGCTGATCGTCGCCAACCACTCCGGGACGATCCCGCTGGACGCCCTGATGACCCAGGTCGCCATCCACGACCACCACCCGCAGCGCCGGCACCTGCGGATGCTCGCCGCGGACCTGGTTTTCGTCCTGCCGGGCGTCAACGAGCTGGCCCGCAAGGCCGGCCACACGCTGGCCTGCAACGAGGACGCCCAGGCGCTGCTGGAGCGCGGCGAGGTGGTCGGGGTCTGGCCGGAGGGCTTCAAGGGCATCGGCAAGCCCTTCGCCGAGCGGTACAAGCTGCAGCGGTTCGGCCGCGGCGGGTTCGTCTCCTCGGCGCTGCGGGCCGGGGTGCCGATCGTGCCCTGCTCGATCGTCGGGGCCGAGGAGACCTACCCGATGATCGGCAACGTGAAGACGCTGGCCCGGCTGCTGGGCCTGCCGTACGTGCCGATCACCCCGACCTTCCCGTGGCTGGGGCCGCTGGGCGTGCTGCCGCTGCCGACCAAGTGGACCATCAGGTTCGGCGAGCCGATCGCCACCGACGGGTACCCGCCGGAGGCGGCGGACGACCCGATGCTGGTCTTCGACCTGGCCGACGAGGTGCGCGAGACCATCCAGCACACGCTCTACAAGCTGCTGGTGCAGCGCCGCTCGGTGTTCTTCTGACCCCGCCGCCCGCGGTCCGGTGAACGGCGCGGACGGCACGACCGAGGGCCCCGGCGGGGATCGCCGGGGCCCTCGACGCCGTTCGGTCAGCCGCCGAGGATCCGCAGCCCGGGCAGCAGGCCCGGGATCAGCGGGGGCACCTCGACGCCCTGGGGCTGGCCGCTGACCGGGGCGCTGGGCGTGCCGGTGGGCGGCTGCGGAACCTGCGGCGGGGCCGGGTCGGCGCTGGGCGAGGGCTTGCCGCCGGTGAGCCCGCTGGTGAGGTCTCCGACGAGCCCGTTGACGGCGTCCGGGGCACTGGTGGGCAGGGTGCTGGGCAGTCCGCCGCCCTTGGCGCCGCTGCCGCCGGGGGTGCTGGCCCCGCTGCTGGCCGGGGCCCGCTCGGTGCCGCCGGGGCGGCCCGCGCCGCCGCTCGCCCCGGTGCCGCCCTTCTGGGCCGGTCCGGTGTCGGGCGCGGTGCCCGGGTCGCCGGCCGTGGTGTCGGCGGGTGCGCCGCCGGTCGGTCCGGCCGTGCCGCCGCCCGCTCCGGTGCCGGTCTTCCCGCCGTTCTTGGTGGCGGGCGGGACCAGGCGCAGGGGCGCGACGTCCTCGCTTATGTCGTCGAAGAGCTGGCTCACCAGGTGGGCCTGCTGGGTGAGCTGGACCGGCAGCTGCCCCTCCAGTTCGGCCCAGCGGCCGTCCTCGTCGTGGGCGAAGCCGGCCAGGGCGCGCATCGGGTCGAGCGAGCCGTTGCTGCGGTAGACCGAGCGGAGCAGCTCGCGGCCCTTGAGGGCGTCGGCGTGCATGTCGTCCAGCGCGCGGCGGACCCGCTCGACGGTGCCCGGGCTGAGGGTGCTGCCCTGGTCGCCGTGGCCGACCAGCGTCCTGACCTCGCCGAGCCGGGTGGCGGCGTTGTCGAGCAGCAGTTCGCCGCGCTCGGAGTCGGTGTCCGCGAGGTCGAGCCGCAGCCCTTCCAGGCCGCGCTTCATGCCGTACAGCGTGTCCCCGGGGAGGGCGTTGGAGCTGGCCGCGGCGGCGCCGGCGAGGCTGCCGACGGCGAGCCCGGCGACCAGTCCGCCGATCGCGAACCGGCGGCTCCAGCGGCCGCGCGGTGCCGTCCGGATCGCCCGGTGCCGGCGCTGGCGGGGCACCGCCGCGCCCCCTCCGCCGGCGAAGGCCTGCTCGAACGCGGCCATCAGCTGGGCGCGTTGGACGGTCCGGACCTCCCGGTCCAGGGCCGGTCCGGGCAGGGCTCCCAGTACGTCGGTCAGCCCGACCAGTTCGGCCGTCGCGGCCGAACCGGAGCCGCCGGCAGCGGTGGTGGCCGATTCGGCGTCGTCCGCTCCGCGTAGCTCCGCCTGGTGGGCCTCCAGCGCCTCGGCGAAGGCCTTCGCCCGTCGGTGCTCCAGCACGTTTGCCGTCACGGGCCACACCTCCCTTCGTCGTTGTCGACACCCCGGCCTGCCGGACGGTTGCCTCGGCGGGCCAAAGCCACTCCATCGGGTGACAGGTCGCAATTCGGCTTGACCGCACGCCTGGTGGGGGCTTGCACGCTGGCCAACGAGTGGTGCGGGCGGTGGGTTACGCACGGCTGATCATCGGACCGACCGTTCACCCGGACGTGTCGGTCGCGCACGGATGGTGACGGGCCGGCGGGCCGGCCCTCCGCTATGCCGCCCGCGGTCACCGGCACCGCCGCCTCACCGCGCGTCCGGCGGCAGCAGCCTGGCCAGGGTTCGCACGGCGCGGTACTGGAGGGTCTTGATGGCGCCCTCGTTCTTGCCCATGATCCGGGCGGTCTCGGCCACCGAGAGCCCCTGCAGGAAGCGGAGCGTGACGCACTCCTGCTGCTGCGGGTTGAGCCGGCGCACCGCCTCCAGCAGGGCGGCGTTGGAGAGCGACTCCAGCACCGACTCCTCCGGGCTGCGCTCGCACTCGTTGGAGTCGAGCATCTCGCCGGTGGTCACCTCCAGCCGGAACCGGCTGGACTTGAAGTGGTCCGCGACGAGGTTCCGGGCGATGGTCACCAGCCAGGCGCCGAAGTCCCGGCCCTGCCAGGTGAAGGTGCCGATCCGGCGCAGCGCCCGCAGAAACGTCTCGCTGGTGAGGTCCTCGGCGGTGGCCCGGCTGCCGACCCGGTAGTAGATGTAGCGGTAGACGGTGTCCGCGTAGTGGTCGTACAGCCGGCCGAAGGCCTCGCTCTCGCCGGCCTGGGCGCGCTCGACCAGCTCCATGATCGGGTTGTGCTCGGTCTCGTAGCCGGGGCTGGGTGCCGTCCGGGTGCGGCCGCGGCCGACGCCGGCGGTGCCGCTGCGGCCGCGCGAGCCGGTGCCGGTGGAGCCGGCGGCGGTGGTCCGCAGCGCCAGGCCGGCAGCCTGCGGCTGCCCGAACGGAACGCCGGCGGGCACGAGTTGGGGCGAGACGGAGAGCTGGCTGCGGAGCAGGCTGCGCAGCAGGTCCAGGCCGGTGGAGATCTGCCGGTCGGTGGCGGGGCGACCGCGGAGGCCGGTGCGGGGACGCAGGGGCGCGGACGACGGGCGGGAGGGTGCAGGCGCGTCGTTCCGGACGGGTGGGTACACGGGACTCCCAGAGGCAGAACTGTGGACGGATCACCTCCGCCTGCGCGGAGAGCACGCCCGCGCCGCCCGTTCGAGCGGGGCGCGTGGGTGACGTGCATCCAGGAGAGAATAACGCTTTGTGCAATGACAGCTACACCGTGTGGTCGAAGTGGTCGCTTGGGATCCATTTGGCGCGCATATTCGGCTGACACTGACCGAAGCTGTCATCGTTCATCCGGCTCAACGTGATCGAACGGGCGCTCAGGGTGACCAATTCGGTGGTCCGGCGGGCGGTTTCCCTGTCTTGGCGCTCGGCAACCCCCGACTTTCCCGGCCTGGCGAACGATCAGAACCGGTCACCGGCTTGCAAGTTCGCTCATGGCGTCCGGAAAGCCCTGTGGCGGGCGGCAGTTCGCCCGTACGAGGGTCCAGGTCAGAGCCCCCGTTGACGGCTGGTCGCCCGCACGGGGGAGGTCCGCCCGGGGGTGGTCGGAGGCGGGAGGAGGCGGTCGGAGGAGCGCCCGGGAACGGCCGTCAGGCGCAGCTGCGGCGCCGGTGCAGGGCCACCGCGGCGGCCGTCGCGCCGGCGAGCACCCCGACCGCGACCGCCGCCGGCAGGCCCACCCGGGCCGCCTTCCGGCCGGTCCGGAAGTCCCGTACCCGCCAGCCCTGCGCCCGGGCGTGGCGGCGCAGCGCGCCGTCCGGGTTCACCACGTACGGGTGGCCGACCAGCGAGAGCATCGGGATGTCGTTGGCGGAGTCGCTGTACGCGGCGCAGCGGTCCAGGTCCAGGTGCTCGCGGCGGGCCAGCGCCCGCACCGCGGCGGCCTTGGCGGGCCCGTGCAGCAGCTCGCCGACCAGGCGGCCGGTGTAGCGGCCGCCCTCGGCCTCGGCGACGGTGCCCAGGGCCCCGGTCATGCCGAGCCGCCCGGCGATCACCCTGGCGACCTCCAGCGGGGCGGCGGTGACCAGCCAGACCCGCTGGCCGGCGTCCTGGTGCATCTGCACCAGGGCGCGGGTGCCGGGCCAGATCTTGTCGGCGACGACCTGCTCGAAGACCTCCTCGCAGAGCACCTCCAGGTCGGCCGTGCTCTTGCCCGCGACGATGCCGAGGGCGGTGTGCTGGGCGTCCGAGATGTGGTCCGGGTCCTCGGCGCCGTGCAGCCGGAACCAGGCCTGCTGCCAGGCGAACCGGGCGATGTCCCGGCGGGTGAGGAAGCCGCGGCGGTAGAGGCCGACGCCGAGGTAGAAGATCGCGGCGCCGCGCAGGATGGTGTTGTCGCAGTCGAAGAAGGCGGCGGCCCGGGGGTCGTCCGGCTCGGGGGTGTGGTTCCCGGCCGGCGCCTTGGGGGCCTTCCCGGGGCGGTCCTCGGCGCCTTCCGCGGCGGGGCCCCCGGTGCCGGCGTCCGGTTGCGGCTCGGCCCGCAGGGCGGCCTCCGCCGCCTCGGCGGCGGCCTCGCCCGCCAGGGCGGTCCGCTCGCTGGGGGAACGCCTCGCCTGGGTGAGCCTTCGGAGCACGGCCATGTCATCGAGCATAGCCAGCCGGGCGAGGAGCGGCCGTGACGGCGGCGTGCCCGTGCGGTGAACACCGGGCGGCGCCCCCGGCCGGCCCGGGGGTCGGGCGGCCGGGGCCGGGGCGGTGGCCGGTCGGGCGCACAATGGCCCGGTGAGCCCACTGCTGCGACGTGACAAGAGCCCCCGGCCCTCGCCGGCCGACCGCACCGTGACCCTGGTCGGCAAGCCCGGCTGCCACCTGTGTGACGAGGCCAGGGAGGTGATCGTCCGGGTGGCGGGCGAGCTGGGCGCGAGCTTCGAGGAGAAGGACATCACGCAGGACGAGGAGCTGTACCGGCGCTACTGGGAGCAGATCCCGGTCACCCTGATCGACGGGCGGCAGCACGACTTCTGGCGGGTCGACGAGCGCCGCCTGCGCGCCGCGCTCGGCGGCTGACCGGCCCTCCGCGGCGCCTTCGCGCCCCCGCCACTCGGCGGGGGCGCTTCGCCGAATCGTTGCCAAAGACACCCCGGTTCGGCTTGGGCCGGGGCCGCTTCGTCGGCTTACGATCGAACGCGTTTGCGCCCGAGGGGGGCTGAGCACACGAGGAGTGCCGTCATGCTTCCCGGTCCGACCCCTGGGACGCCCGAAGCCCCGTCGGGGGCGGGGGGCTTCGCCGTGGTGGACGTGGAGGCGACCGGCCGCAGCCCGTGGCGGCACCGGGTGGTCGAGATCGCCGTGGTGCTGCTGGACGAGGGGCTCCGCCCGGAGGCGGAGTTCGCCACCCTGCTCGACCCGCTGGGCCCGGTCGGGCCGACCCACGTGCACCGGATACACCAGGCGGACGTCGAGGGCGCCCCGCGCTTCCGGGAGATCGCCCCGCAGCTGCTGGAGCTGCTGGCCGGCCGGGTCCTGGTGGGCCACCACGTGAGCTGCGACCACGCCTTCCTCGAGCGCGAGTTCGCCCGGATCGGCGTGCCGCTGCCGCCCGTCCCCCTGCTCTGCACGATGCGGCTGGCCGGCGCCCACCTCCCGGAGGCCCGCGGCCACGGCCTGGCGGCCTGCGTGGAGGCGGCGGGCCTGGGCTGGTACCCGGCGCACACGGCGCTGGGCGACGCCCGGGTGACGGCCGAGCTGCTGCGGTACTGCGCGGGGGTGCCGGGCTGCCCGCCGGACGACTGGGCGGGCCCGCTGCGGGAGGCGGCGCGGGTGCCGTGGCCGAGGCTGGGCCGGGCCCGCTCCAGGCCCTCCGGGGCGCCCGTCCCGTTGATGCGGCGGGAGGCGCCGTATGGTCCGTGGCTGCCCGGGGTACCTGCCCCGGCAGTGGTGCTGTCGGACCGCGGTGCTATGGGGTCGACGGCGTGATGCGCATCACTGTGCGGGGACAAATCGGACACCATCTTTGTGCACACGTTCACAAACGCATAGCCTGGCTGCCTAAGCCCAGCTTCACCCACAGGAGCACCGTGGCAATCGGCCGATCACCACAGAGCAGTTCGCAGACGCCCGAGCAGGGCGCCGCGCGCCGACCCTCGCGTGCCCGGGGCATCCCGGAGGCGACCGTCGCCCGCCTGCCCCTCTACCTGCGGGCGCTCACCGCGCTGTCCGAGCGCTCGGTGCCGACCGTCTCCTCCGAGGAGCTGGCCGCCGCGGCCGGGGTGAACTCGGCCAAGCTGCGCAAGGACTTCTCCTACCTCGGCTCCTACGGCACCCGCGGCGTCGGCTACGACGTCGAGTACCTCGTCTACCAGATCTCCCGCGAGCTCGGCCTGACCCAGGACTGGCCGGTCGTCATCGTCGGCATCGGGAACCTCGGCCACGCCCTCGCTAACTACGGCGGCTTCGCCTCCCGCGGCTTCCGGGTGGCGGCCCTGCTGGACGCCGACCCCAACGTGGTCGGCAGCAGCGCGGCCGGCCTGCCGGTGCGGCACATGGACGAGCTGGAGTCGATCGTCGAGAGCCAGCACGTCTCGATCGGCGTGATCACCACCCCGCCGGGCGCCGCCCAGCAGGTCTGCGACCGGCTCGTCGAGGCCGGCGTCACCAGCATCCTCAACTTCGCCCCGACCGTGCTGACCGTCCCGGACGGCGTGGACGTGCGCAAGGTGGACCTCTCCATCGAGCTGCAGATCCTGGCCTTCCACGAGCAGCGCAAGGCCGGCGAGGAGCCCGACCAGCCCGAGTCGGTGCTGGACCGCGCCCCGGGCCCGGTCCGTGCGGCCGCCGCCAAGCTGCGCCGCGCGGCCGGCGGCAGCGGCAAGGGCCGCGGCACCGCCGAGTCCGCGGCCAAGGAGCAGCCCGAGCAGGGCAAGGGCAAGTCCGCCAAGGGCGGCGACGGAGATCGCTCCGCGGTGATGCCCGCATGATCGAGAACCGTGGGACCAGGGGGCGGGCATGAGTCTTCTCGTCGTTGGACTGAGCCACCGCACGGCGCCGGTCGGCGTGCTGGAGCGCGCCGCCCTGACGGGCGAGGTGCCGACCCGGCTGCTGCACGACGCGGCCGCCACCGCGACGGTCGGCGAGGCCGCGCTGCTCAACACCTGCAACCGGATCGAGCTGTACGCGGACGTGGACAAGTTCCACGCCGGCGTCGCCGAGCTGTCGCTGCTGCTCGCCCACCACAGCGGGGTGGACCTGGAGGAGCTGACCTCCCACCTGTACGTCCACTACGAGGACCGCGCCGTCCACCACCTCTTCTCGGTGGCCTGCGGCCTGGACTCGATGGTCGTCGGCGAGGGCCAGATCCTCGGTCAGCTGCGCGACGCCCTGGCCAAGGCGCAGGAGGAGCACACCGCCGGCCGCGGCCTGAACGAGCTGTTCCAGCAGGCGCTGCGGGTCGGCAAGCGGGCGCACAGCGAGACCGGCATCGACAAGGCCGGCCAGTCGCTGGTCACCTTCGGCCTGGAGCAGGTCGCGGCGGGCGCCGGCGAGATCGCCGGCAAGCGGGCGCTGGTGGTCGGAGCGGGCTCGATGAGCTCGCTGGCCGCCGCCACCCTGGTCCGCGCCGGCGTCACCGACCTGCTGATCGCCAACCGGACCCCGGCCCGCGCCGAGCGCCTGGTGGAGATCCTCGGCCCCGGCGCGGCCCGCACCCTGGACCTCGCCAAGGTGCCCGAGGCGCTGGCCGACGTCGACCTGGTGATCTCCTGCACCGGCGCCGCCGGCGTGGTGATCCGGGCCGGGGACGTGGCCGCGGCGGTCGCCGCCCGGACGTCCGGCGAGCCGCTCGCGCTGCTCGACCTGGCCATGCCGCGCGACGTCGACCACGCCGTGCACGAGCTGCCCGGCGCCCTGCTGGTCGACCTGGAGAGCCTCTCCCACGCGCACGCCGCCAGCCCCGGCGCCGGCGACGTCGACCAGGTCACCCGGATCGTCGCCGACGAGGTGGCCGCCTTCGGCGCCGCCCAGCGGGCCGCCCGGATCGCGCCGACCGTCGTCGCGCTGCGCTCGATGGCCTCCGACGTGGTCGCCGCCGAGCTGGGCCGGCTGGACTCCCGGCTGCCCGACCTGGACGAGCGCTCCCGCGCCGAGATCACCCAGACCGTCCGCCGGGTCGTCGACAAGCTGCTGCACGCCCCGACCGTCCGGGTGAAGCAGCTGGCCGCCGAGCCCGGGGGCGCCTCCTACGCGGACGCCCTGCGCGAGCTCTTCGACCTCGACCCGGCAGCCGTGCACGCCGTGTCGGGCACCCCCGTCGGCGGACCCCAGCCCTCGGGCGGGGGCGCCAGATGAACCGTCAGCCATCCCACGAGTACCACCGGGACGATCACCTCATGAATGGTCAACCGATCACGGAGCAGGCTCCGGCCGCCACCGCGACCCTGCGGCTCGGCACCCGGCGCAGCGCGCTCGCCATGGCCCAGTCGGGCATGGTGGCCCGCGAGGTCACCCGGGTCACCGGGCGCCCCGTCGAGCTGGTGGAGATCACCACCTACGGCGACACCTCCCGGGAGGCGCTGGCGCAGATCGGCGGCACCGGCGTGTTCGTCTCCGCGCTGCGGGACGCGCTGCTGGAGGGCCGGATCGACTTCGCCGTGCACTCGCTCAAGGACCTGCCCACCGCCGCGCCGGAGGGCCTGGTGCTGGCCGCCGTCCCCGAGCGCGAGGACGTCCGGGACGCCCTGGTCGCCGCCGAGGGGCTCACCCTGGACGAGCTGGTCGAGAAGCTGGCCGGCGCCGGCCGCCCGGCCCGGATCGGCACCGGTTCCCCGCGCCGGATGGCCCAGCTGAACGCCTGGGCCACCGCCCGCGGCGCCCAGCTGGAGACCGTCGCGATCCGCGGCAACGTGGACACCCGGATCGGCTACGTGACCGGCGGCGAGCTGGACGCGGTGGTGCTGGCCACGGCCGGCCTCAACCGGCTCGGCCGCGGCGCCGAGATCTCCCAGCACCTCGACCCCGACCTGATGATCCCGGCCCCCGGCCAGGGCGCGCTCGCGATCGAGTGCACCACCGCCGACACCGGACTGGCCGCCGCGCTCGCCGCCCTGGACCACGCCCCCACGAGGGTCGCCGTGGCCGCCGAGCGCGCCCTGCTGGCCACCCTTGAGGCCGGCTGCTCGGCCCCGGTGGCCGCGCTGGCCACCTGGGTCCGGCCGAACGAACTGCGGCTGGAGGGCGTGGTCGGAGACCCCGACGGCGCCACCCTGCTGAAGATGACCGCCAACGGTCCGATCGTCCTCGACGAGACCGCCGAGCAGCACGCGACGGCCCTCGGCCGTGCGCTGGCCGCCCGGCTGCTCGACGCGGGCGCGGCCACCCTGATGGGGGAGCGAGCCCGATGAGCCCCACCGCCGCCACCGACACCCCGTTCCCGGGCGGCCAGTCCGCCGCCGGACGGTGCACCTTCCTGGGCGCGGGCCCCGGGGACCCGGGGCTGCTGACCCTGCGCGCGGTCGAGGTGCTGTCCTCGGCCGACATCCTGGTCGCCGACCCGCTGACCGCCGCCGCGGTGCGCACCCACTGTCCGGCCGGTGTGCAGGTGCACACCCCGGCCGCCGAGGGCACGGACTTCGACCTGACCGGCCTGGTCGCCGAGGCCGTCCGGGCCGGCAAGCACGTGGTCCGCACCGTCGACGGCGACCCGGGCCTGGACGGCTGCGCCGCCGAGGAGATGCTCCGCTGCGCGGGCGACGGGATCCCCTTCGAGGTCGTCCCGGGCGTCGCCCAGTCGGTCGGCGTCCCCGCCTACGCGGGCGTCCCGCTGCGCGGCGCGGCCGGCACCGACGTGCGCTTCGTGGACGGCGCCGCGCTGCTGGCCGGCAGCCCGGTGGACCTGGGCGCGCCGGAGACCACCCTGGTGGTCCGCACCACCCTGGGCCAGCTCCCGGCCACCGCCAACGCACTGGTCGCCAACGGCCGCAAGCCGGAGTCGGCGCTGAGCGCCACGCTCTCCGGCACCACCACCCGCCAGCGGACCTTCACCTCCACGCTGTCCGCCATCGCGGCCGACCTGAAGGCCGCCCGGGTGCTGCCCTCGCCGGTCTCCGCCCCGGTGGACCCGGCGACCTCGGTGATAGCCGTGGTGGGCGAGCAGGTCGTCCACCGTTCCTCGCACTCGTGGTTCGAGACCAAGCCGCTGTTCGGCTGGAACGTGCTCGTGCCGCGCACCAAGGAGCAGGCGACCGGCCTCTCCGAGCAGCTGCGCTCCTACGGCGCGGTGCCGCAGGAGGTGCCGACCATCGCGGTCGAGCCGCCGCGCACCCCGCAGCAGATGGAGCGGGCCATCAAGGGCCTGGTCACCGGCCGCTACGAGTGGATCGCCTTCACCTCGGTGAACGCCGTCCGCGCCGTCCGGGAGAAGTTCGAGGAGTACGGGCTGGACGCCCGGGCCTTCGCCGGGATCAAGGTCGCCGCCGTCGGCGAGACCACCGCGCAGGCCCTGGTGGACTTCGGTGTGAAGCCGGACCTGGTGCCCTCCGGCGAGCAGTCCGCCGCCGGTCTGCTCGAGGACTGGCCGCCGTACGACCCGGTCTTCGACCCGATCGACCGGGTGCTGCTGCCGCGCGCCGACATCGCCACCGAGACCCTGGTGGCCGGCCTGGTCGAGCTGGGCTGGGAGGTCGACGACGTGACGGCGTACCGGACGGTGCGCGCCTCGCCGCCGCCGGCCGAGACCCGCGAGGCGATCAAGGGCGGCGGCTTCGACGCGGTGCTCTTCACCTCCTCCTCGACCGTCCGCAACCTGGTCGGCATCGCCGGCAAGCCGCACAACGTGACGGTCATCGCCTGCATCGGCCCCGCCACCGCCAAGACCGCCGAGGAGCACGGCCTGCGGGTCGACGTGATGGCCCCGGCGCCGTCGGCGGCCGCGCTGGCCCAGGCGCTGGCGGACTTCGGGGCCAAGCGCCGGGACACCGCGACGGCGGCCGGCGAGCCGGTCTACCGGCCCAGCGAGCGCCGTCCGGGTTCGCGCCGCAAGGCCCGCTGACACCCCGGCCGGGGGTGGTGATCCGCCGCCCCCGGCACTGCACAACCGTTCGGAGAGAGAAGCCGTGTCCGCTGAATTCCCGTACGTTCGCCCGCGCCGGCTCCGGCAGAGCCCGGCGATGCGCCGGCTGGTCGCCGAGACCCGGCTGCACCCGGCGGAGCTGATCCTGCCGCTGTTCGTCCGCGAGGGCGTCCGCGAGCCCGTCCCGGTGAGCTCGATGCCGGGCGTCGTCCAGCACACCCGGGACACCCTGCGCAAGGCCGCGGTCGAGGCGGCCGAGGCCGGTCTGGGCGGCCTCATGCTGTTCGGCGTGCCGCAGGTGCAGGACGCGACCGGCAGCGAGGGCACCAACCCGGACGGCATCCTGCAGCAGGCCATCCGGGACGTGGTCTCCGAGGTCGGCGACTCCCTGGTGGTCATGTCGGACCTCTGCCTGGACGAGTACACCGACCACGGCCACTGCGGCGTGCTGGCCGCCGACGGCAGCGTGGACAACGACGCCACCCTGGAGCGCTACGCTGAGATGGCCCGGGTGCAGGCGGACGCCGGCGTCCACCTGGTCGGCCCGTCCGGCATGATGGACGGCCAGATCGCGGTGATCCGGCGGGCGCTGGACGAGGCCGGGCACCAGGACGTGGGCATCCTCGCCTACACGGCCAAGTACGCCTCGGCGTTCTACGGCCCGTTCCGGGAGGCCGTCGGCTCCTCGCTCAAGGGCGACCGCAAGACCTACCAGCAGGACCCGGCCAACGCCCGCGAGTCGCTGCGCGAGCTGGAGCAGGACCTCGCCGAGGGCGCCGACCTGGTGATGGTCAAGCCGGCCATGGCCTACCTGGACGTCCTGCGCCAGGTCGCCGACGCCTCGCCGGTGCCGGTCGCCGCGTACCAGGTGTCCGGCGAGTACGCGATGGTCGAGGCGGCCGCCGCGAACGGCTGGATCGACCGGGAGCGCATGATCATGGAGACGCTCACCTCGATCCGCCGGGCCGGTGCCCAGCAGATCCTCACCTACTGGGCCGCCGAGGCCGCCGCGCTGCTGGACTGACGTCCCGTCCCGGATCGCGCCGGGCACGCCGAAGGCCGGGCCCCTCCCCGCAGGAGGGACCCGGCCTTCGCCGTCTGCTACCAGCCGCCGACGTGCGCGAAGCCTTCCTCGCCGCCGATGACGTCCTCGGAGGTCGCGGCGCCCCAGCCCGCACCGCCCGCGGCGACGTGCGAGGTGTGGGCGATGCCCCACCAGTCGCCGGCGACGAACGGGTGGTGGCCGGAGGCCGCGAACTCGCCGCCGCCCGCCAGGCCGACGTGCGCGAACGCCGGGGTGGCGGCACCCGCCAGCGCCAGCGCGGCGGTGACGGTCAGCGCGGCCTTGGCCAGCTTGCTCTTCATGGGTTCTGCCTCTCTGTCGGAGCGCCCCCGGGGGGCGCCCTGCCTCTGACACGTGATCACATCCGGTCGTGGGGGGCGGCGCCCCACGCGCCGCCCCCGACGACCGGTCACCCGGCCGGTCCCACCCGTGCGGGCGGACCGCCGGGAACCTCGTCCGCAGAGCCCGGAGGGCCCGGGGAGACGTACCTCCCCGGGCCCTCCGTCCGTACCAGGCCCCTTGATCAGCCGATCAGGTGCGAGACACCCGCGTCGCCCGAGGACTGGGTGTTCTGGCCGACGTTGCAGATCTGCTTCGGGGTGCTGTTCAGGACGGGCACCTCGACCGGAACCGCGACGCCGACCACGGCGACGGCGATGTTGTGGACCTCCGGCAGGCAGATGTTCGCGTTGTCCAGGGTGTGGAAGTTCGGGCTGCCGTTGCCGTGGGTGCCGGTCTGGTTGGTACCGCCGTTGCCCTGGACGGAGGTGGCGGCGCCGTCCGAGTCGACGATGGCGGAGGCCGAGCCGGCGGACATCGCGATGGCGGCGGCGGCCAGGCCGGCGGCGGCGAGGGACTTCTTGATCATTTCCGGTTTTCCTCTCGAGGGGTGAATCGGGGAGCGATTCGAAGGGTGGATCGGGGGGGAGTGCGGCTGGGGGAGCGTCAGCCGACGAGGTGGGACACGCCCGCGTCGCCGTGGCTCTGGGTGCCCTGGCCCTGGGTGCAGTACTGCTTGCCACCGCTGTTGGCGATCGGGACCTCGACCGGGACGGCCACACCGAGAACGCCGACGGCGATGTTGTGGATCTCGGGGAGGCAGACGTTCGCGTTGTCCAGGAAGTGGAAGTTCGGGCTGTTGTTGCCGACGGTGCCGGTGAAGTTGGTACCGCCGTTGCCCTCGATGGAGGCGGCGGCGCCGTCCGCGTCCCCGATGGCCGAGGCGGGCGCGGCGGCGGCGGCCAGCGCGGCGACGGCCAGGCCGGCGGCGGCGAAGGACTTCTGGATCATGGGGAGATCCCTCTCTGAAATGCTCTTGGTTTCCGTGCGTACAACGCGTAGAACGCTCAGACCCGGTCTGCAGTCACTGACGTCCAGATCAAAGAATGACGGCACGGAAGGTTACGGGCATTTTTTAAAACAGTCCGGGAGGCGCGTCGATGGGTGGTTTCCGGTCGGATTATTAGGCCGAACCGGTTAACCGCCGCAATCCGGGCTCACCGTCACTCGTTGAGGCAGATTGCTTTCCGGCTGCGGCCCCGCAGCCCTCCCCGAAGGAACGGTGAAAAGCATGAAGTTCTCCAAGCGGGCCGGCGCGATGCTGCTGGCGGTCGGTGCGGGCGTGCTCGCCTCCCAGGGAGCGGCCTCCGCCGCCCCGGCCGTGAGCCCCGACCAGGTCGGAGCCCTGGAGGACAAGCTGGCCACCCAGCAGGTCCCGGCCGACGTGCCGCTCACCCCGCTGGGCAGCCGCGTCACGGCCGGCATCCCCACCTCGCTGGTCATGCCGCCGGCCGGCCGGACCACCGACAACGGGCTGCTCCCGGACCACCTGGTGCCCCAGCTGGCCACCGGCAAGGTCGGCCCGAGCGCCAAGGCCCAGTTGCCGCTCCCGCTGGTCGACCAGGGCGCCGACCTCGGGGAGGTGCTGCTGGAGGCCCCGGCCGCGCCGCTCCAGGCCAAGACGCCCGGCCTGGACGTGGGCAAGCCGCTGTCCCTGGTGCACGACGGCACCGGCCAGCTCGCCGACGGCCGGATCCGGGTGGACGAGGTGGACCCGCGCCTGGTGCCCGGTGCCGTGCAGACCGTCCCCGGGGCCACCGCGAGCCTGGGCGGCGACGAGAGCCGGCTCTCCGTCACCGACGAGGCGAACGCGCTGGCCACCACCACCACCGCGACCGCCACCGGCGTCCTGCAGCAGACCGACGCGACCGACACGGCGACCTCGACCGTCACCGGCCTCGTCCGGCAGAGCGGTCTGGCCGACCTCACCCGGCTCTGAGCTCACCCGGCTCTGAGCCGGTCGGGCACCGGCCCGACGCGCCGGAGCCCGGCACCCCTGGCCACCAGGCGGGGTGCCGGGCTCCGGCGCGTCCGCGCCCTCAGCCCGGCAGGGCGCCGGTCAGCCCGCCGACCAGCGGGAGGTCCTTGACCCCGCCGCCCGCGCTCAGCGGTCCGGTCAGCGTGCCGGTGCCCACTGGGGCCAGGCCCTGGTCCGGCTGCACGGTCGCACCGTTGTTGAGCACGTCGGCGGAGGAGTTGGCCCACGGGTCCAGGCGCAGGCTCTTGATCGGCGCGACGCCGTAGCCGAGCCCGGAGGTCGTGCCGTTCAGCGCCTGGCCGACGTCGGTCTTGGCCAGCGTGGCCGGCCCGGGTGCGGGGCCCGCCGCGGGGGCGGCCTGCGCCGAGCCCGCACCGAGCAGCATCGCGGCGCCGACGGCGGCGGCCACGCCGGCCCCACCCTTCTTCGAAACCATGCGGTATCACCCTTCGGTGGATCGGGGGCCCGGTCGGCCACCGGGCGCCGGGGACGCCGAACTGCCCCCCGGCCGGCTGGTCGGGGGGCAGTTCGGCCGGAACGCGTGCCGATCGGGGATCAGCAGTCGTCCGCGTGCTGCGGGTGCATCTCGGCGTTGGCGCAGCTGTTGCCGAAGGCCGGGTTCAGGGCGCCGATGACGTTGATGCTGTTGCCGCACAGGTTGACCGGGATGTGCACCGGGATCTGGATCTGGTTGCCGGAGGCGACACCGGGGGAACCGGCGGCCACGCCCTCGGCGCCCGAGCTCGCGGCGGCGGAGCCGGCCGCGCCCAGCACCAGGCCGGCGGCGGCGGCGGAGAGGACAGCGGCCTTCTTCACGTTCTGCATGGGGGTTGATCTCCTCGATCACACACGGGTGGAGCGTGCCGCGCCCCGGCGCTCCGGGGCGCGGCACGGTCGGTGAATCAGCAGTCGCCGCTGCGGCGACCGCGGGTTCAGCCGATGTTGGCGCAGGAGTTGCCGAACGCCGGGTTCAGGATGCTGATGACGCCGATGCTGTTGCCGCAGACGTTGACGGGGATGTGCACCGGGATCTGGATCTGGTTGCCGGAGAGCACGCCCGGGGAGCCGGCGGCGACGCCCTCGGCACCGGAGCTGGCGAACGCGCCGCCGGCCGCACCGAGGACCAGGCCGGTCGCGGCCAGGGAGAGGGCGGCGGCCTTCTTGAGGTTACGCATGTTCTTTCCTCCGTTTTCTGCCCGACGGATGCGAAATGTCGGGGGCCGGGCGAGCGGGAATACTCACCCGATGGCTTCTGGGATTGCCGTGATTGTCACTCCGACGGCGCACACCGGCGTGTTTCGCCCGTGGCGCGGGCGCACGCAGCCGTCGCGTCGTTTCCGGCTCCCCGCGGACGGTTCCCGCACGGCCGGGAACGGTTCGGAGGGGGAGCGACCAGGAATTCCCGGTCAGGCGTTGAGGCAGTGGTTGCCGAACGCCGGGTTCAGGAGGCCCACCACGTCGATCGAGTTGCCGCAGAGGTTCACCGGGACGTCGACGGGAACCATCAGCAGCTCGTTGCCCGAGACCACGCCGGCGGAGCCGGCCGCGGCACCCTCGGCGGACGCGCCGTGCAGGTGGTGTGCGGACGCGGCGCCTGCGCCGGCGGCGAGCAGGGCGGCGGTGGCCGCGGTGCCGACGACGCCGTGGGCGAGCTTGCGCATGGGCGGTACTCGATTCGTTGTGTAGGACCGGATGGAGCGTGTTCCGCCAGGGAGAACGAGGGAGGGGGCCGGGGGAAACGGTCCGGTCGGCGGATCACCCGTGATCACCCGAATGCCGGTCGCCGTGCCCGTTGGGCCACACGGGTGACAGTGCGCGCACCGTCGCAACCGCTCCGGACGGGTGTCGTTCTAGATGTCGCACTCCCCGTGCATCTCTGTTGAACAGTCAGGAGGCTCGTATGAGCATCAAGAAGACCGCCGCCGTCGGCGCGGCCGTGGTGGGCATCGTGGCCGCCGGCGCCGGCACCGCGATGGCCAGCTCCGGCGCCGAGGGCGTCGCCGCCGGTTCCCCCGGTGTCATCTCGGGCAACCAGGTCCAGGTTCCGGTGCACGTTCCGGTCAACCTCTGCGGCAACACCATCGACATCGTCGGCCTGCTGAACCCGGCGTTCGGGAACCACTGCGCCAACGTGGGCTGATCCCGCACCCGGTTCGGCCGGGGTGTGAGCCGCCGCTCCGCGCTTCCCTCCTGGGGTGCGGAGCGGCGGCTTTCGTCGTGCCCGCCTCCCCGCGGGCGCCACGCGGGCCGACGGGGCCTCAGGTTCCGCCGCTGTCACGAGCCTTGTTGCACTACTTGTCAGTACCTAGAATGTGAGACCTGCTCACCTTTCTTGCCCCGCGCCGCTCGGCGCCCCTCCGGGCGGCCCCCCACCCCCGCAAGGAGTCGCGTGTGATCAGGTCCCGACTGTCAGCGGCGCGGCGCCCACGGAAGCCGGCGCGCCGCTCCCCCTACGGCGCACTGCTGGCCACCGGCGCCCTCGTCGCCTCCCTGGGCCTGGCCGGCGCGCCGGCCGCCCTCGCCGACCCGGCCCCGCAGGCCGGCGCCACCCGCCCGGCCGCGATCGTCGCCCTCGGCGACAGCGCCATCTCGGGGGAGGGCGCCGGCACCGACACCGGCGACGGCTACTTCCCCGAGACCGACAGCCCCACCAACTACTGCCACCGGCACCCCAAGTCGGAGATCTTCGTCACCGACATCCCCGGGGTCACCCCGATCGACCTCGCCTGCTCCGGCGCCCAGACCGGCGACCTGGTCAGCGACCCCGAGCTGGCCAAGGTCACCGGCTCCGGCAGCGGGGACTTCGGCGAGCCGAAACAGGACGTCCGACTCGCCGACGTGGCCGGGAAGTACGACGTCAAGATGGTCGTCGTCACCATCGGCGCCAACGACGACTTCGACTTCAGCGGGATCATGATGCACTGCCTCGCGCAGTACTTCCCGATCCCCAAGGACCAGGGCTGCCGGGACACCATCGGCAGCGCCGAGATCGTCCAGCGCGCCAAGCGGGTCCAGCCCAAGGTCGTGGCCGCGCTGCAGAACGTCCGGCAGACCATGCGCCGGGCGGGCTACCCGGACACCTCGTACCAGCTGGTCTACCAGTCGTACTTCAACCCGATCACCCCGGACATCCGGCGCAACGACTACCTCGGCAAGATCGCCGACGGCTGCCCGGCCTTCCCCGAGGACCTCGCCTGGGGCCACAACTGGGTGGTGCCGACCTTCAGCGACGCGCTGCGCGGCGCCGCCGAGCAGGTGCCGGGCGTGCGCTACCTCGACCAGCGCAGGGTCGCCTTCGGGCACGAGGTCTGCGCGGAGTGGACGAGCTCCCCGTACGAGTACTCCAACGGGGACGTCATCAACCTCTCCGAGTGGGCGCGCAACGGGTGCGACTCGCAGATCGGCATCCCGGGCCTGTGCATGAACATGGTCCGGCAGTCGTACCACCTGCGGGTCGCCGGCTACCGGGGCGAGGGCGTCTGCCTCGGCCAGTTCTTCGCCGAGCCCGACCTGGCGCAGGCCTACTGCACGCTCGATCCGAAGAACACCACCTCGATCCGGCCGCTCACCCCCGGCAAGCCGTTCGGCGACGCCCCCGAGGACGGCTCCTGGTACCAGCTCACCAACGCGGGCAACGGGAACGTGCTCGACCTCAGCGGCGGCGGCACCTACGGCGACTCCACCAACGGCCGGGCCGCCATCACCTATCCGGCCGGCGGCGGGCTGAACCAGTCCTTCGTGCTGGAGGCCAAGGCCGGCGGCAGCTTCGAGCTCGACTTCAGCGGCAACCGGGACATGTGCCTGGACGCCAACGCCGCCTCCACCGCCCCCGGCACCCGCATCCAGCAGTGGCGCTGCAACGGCGGCGGCAACCAGCACTGGGTCCTGGTGTCCGCGGGCGACGGCCGCTACAAGATCGCCGACTCCCAGGACCGCGGCAAGGTGGTCGCGCCCGGCAGCACGCTCGACGCCAAGGGCAACCCGCTCGTCGAGCTCACCGCCGACACGGGCGCCCCGAACCAGCTCTGGCAGCTCACCAAGCTCGGCATCGTCTACCTCCCGAGCTGACCCTCCGCACCCGACGCCCCGCCACCGCCCGGATCCGGTGCGGCGGCGGGGCGTCGGCACGCGGGGCCGTCGCCGGTGCGGGCGGGGCGGCGCCACGGGGTTCCGGGCGGGCGGCTGGGAGCCGGGCGCTCGGGGGCGTGCCGTAGGCTCACCTGAAAAATCGCTGCGCCGTAGCCGCGCGGACCCACGAGCGGGGCGGGGAGTACCGAGAGCAGATGAGCACGGCATCGAGCACCGAGTCGTCCAGCAAGGAGCCCGGTGCGCCCGCGGCACCGGACGTGGAGCGTTCCGAGGAGTCGTCGGGCCGGGTGCCCGGGCGGTTCGGGGCGCTGGTGGACCGCTTCGCACCCGCGCTCGGCGCGTACGCGGTGGTCAAGGCCGTCGGCCTGACCGTCTTCATGGTGCTGCTGTCGCACACCGGGGACTTCCTGAAGAAGGACCCGGGCCGCGGCGGCGGGGCCCAGCCGTGGGACGTGCTGGGCACCTGGGACGGCGTCTGGTACCAGCGGATCGCGGAGAACGGGTACGACCCGCAGCTGATCCCGCTGCACGGCTGGCCGCTGGCCACCTACTACGAGAACTCGGCGGCCTTCTTCCCGCTGTACCCGTGGCTGATGCGGCTGGTCGGCGCGGTGACCGGGCTGGGGCCGTACGGCTCGGGGATAGCGGTCTCGGTGCTGGCCTCGCTGGTCGCGGCGGCCGGGATCTTCGCGGTCGCGGAGCGGCTCGGCGGGTTCCGGGCGGGTGTGATCGCCGCGGTGATCTGGGGCCTGTTCCCTGGCTCGGGCGTGGAGTGGGCGGTCTACTCGGACTCGCTGTTCGTCGCGCTGTCCGCCTGGGCCTGCTACTGCGTGATGACCCGCCGCTGGGTGGCGGCCGGCCTGCTGGCCCTGGTGGCGGGCCTCAACCGGCCGACGGCGGCGGCGCTGATCGCGGCGGTGTCGATCGCGGCCCTGGTGGCGCTGGTGCGGCGCACCGACGGCGTGGGCCGGCCGCTGTTCGCGATGCTGGTCACCCCGTGGGGCCTGCTCGGCTACGTGGTCTGGGTCGGGTACCGGATGGGCGACTGGGGCGGCTACTTCAAGCTGCAGCGCGGCGCCTGGAACCGCTACTTCGACGGTGGTGCGTCCACGGTCCGCACGGTCATGGACGTGATCACCGGGCACTGGGACTTCTGGCAGTCCAATCCCGTTCCGGACCTGATCGCGATCGCCCTGCTGATCGCGCTGCCCGGTCTGCTGGTGCTGCTCCGACGGACCCGCCCGCCGCTGGTGCTGGTGGTCTACACGGCGCTGACCATCATCACCGCGCTGAGCAGCAACCAGATCTTCGGCAACATCTCGCGCTACCTGCTGCCCGCGTTCCCGCTGTTCATCGGTCTGGCGGTGGCGCTGCGCCGGGTGCGGACCTCCTCGCTGGTCGGACTGTTCGCGATGCCGGTGGTGGCGGCGGGCTGGTACGCGGGCTATGCGCTGTTCGAGTTGGGTATCCCGTAGACCCGCGTTGGTTGGCAACGGGATCATCCGGGAGTGGACGGGCCGTTGCTAACCTCGGACGTATGACGACGACCCCGCCCGTGCGCCAGATCCGAGACATCTCCGGCCTGCTGGACCACGCGAGCCACGTGCTGGCGACCCGGATGGCGGCCGCCTTCACGGAGCTCGGCATCACGCCGCGCGCGTACTGCGTGCTCTTCCACGCGCAGGAGTCCGAACGCACCCAGATCCAGCTGGCCGAGCTGGCGGACCTGGACAAGACCACCATGGTGGTCACCGTGGACGAGCTGGAGAAGCTGGGGCTGGCCGAGCGCCGCCCGTCCGCGACGGACCGGCGGGCCCGGATCATCTCGGTCACCGAGGCGGGCGGGCGCGTCGTCGAGCAGGGCACCGCGATCGCCGACCGGGTGCACCGGGAGCTGCTGGAGTCGCTGCCGCAGCCCGAGCAGGAGGTGTTCGTGCGGGCGCTGACGCACCTGGTGGGCGGGCACCTGGCGGAGCCGGTGGAGAGCGAACGGACGGTGCGCCGCGCGCGGCGCGCCCGGGGCTGAGCCCTGCCCGGGGGCCCGCGGGGAGGGCTGACCGGGCGTCAACCGACCTCGCCCCGGCCCGCGTCGAGCGGCCGGGGCGGCGGAGCTGTCAGATGAACCCTAGGGCCAGACCAGGCAGTACAGCTGGTGCCCCGCCTCGTGCAGGCGGTTGGCGAAGTCCTGCCACTCGTGCAGCATGCTGTAGATCACGAAGGCGTCGCGCGGTCCGCGCCGGTCGGGGACGGTGGACCAGATGAAGGCGGCGGCGCCGAGCTCGGTCTCGTCGGCCTTGCGCAGCGGCTCGACGACGTTGTGCGGGAGCTGGACGACGGCGTAGTCGGGGTGCAGCACGACCAGCTCCAGCGGCGGCACCTGGTGCAGCGGGACGCCCTGGATGCCGGTGAGCACCATGGCGCTCATGGTCTCCGGCTTGATCTTGGTGGAGAGGTGGCCGTTGGGGGAGCCGCTGGTCTCCATCAGGTCGCCGAGGCGCCCGAGCGAGCCGAGCTCGCCCGCGTCCAGACCGAGCCCCCCGGGGCCGAGGGCGGTGGGGACTCTGGCGGCGGTGGCGCGGTCCGGTGCGCCGAAGTACTTGTACGTCACCCCCACGCGTCCCTCACCCCGCCTCTCGCCACCGCGACGACCACGACCCGTACCCGCTCCCGTACCCCCGCGTGCGGCTTCGGCGGGCCTGCGGGAGCCCCCCGCGGCCTCGTCGTAGCCGTCCTGCGCCTCGGACACTCGGACCATCCTCACCGGAATTCGCCGGAATCGACAGACCCCCGCACGCCCGGCGTCCCACCGGACGTGCTCCTTACCCGTCATGCGCCGCCGTACCCACTCGCGGTACGCGGCAGTCCTCTCCACACCCCTGCACACAACCGGAGCGCCTGCGCACCCCGGGTGCACAGTCTGACCGGTCCGTGCTCCGGAGCGGTCAGGGCCCCTGCTGTACGGACAACCGTACAGACAACGGTGCCCGGATCATCGTTCCAGATGATCGGGTCCGACATGCAGAGCTCAAGGACACGATTTGAGACCATGTCTCCCGTGAGCTACCCCTACGAAGCCCCCCAGTCCCAGTCGCTGTTCGACCGCGCCTCCGTGGTGACGCCCGGCGGCGTCAACTCCCCGGTGCGCGCCTTCCGCGCCGTCGGCGGCACGCCGCGCTTCATGGTGTCCGGCACCGGCCCCTACCTCACCGACGCCGACGGCCGCGAGTACGTCGACCTGGTGTGCTCCTGGGGCCCGATGATCCTCGGCCACGCGCACCCCGCCGTGATCGACGCCGTCCAGCGGGCGGTCTCCCACGGCACCTCCTTCGGCACGCCCGGCCAGGGCGAGGTCGAGCTGGCGGAGGAGATCGTCGCCCGGGTCGCCCCGGTCGAGCAGGTCCGCCTGGTCTCCTCCGGCACCGAGGCCACCATGTCCGCGATCCGGCTGGCCCGCGGCTTCACCGGCCGGGCGAAGGTCGTGAAGTTCGCCGGTTGTTACCACGGTCACGTGGACGCGCTGCTGGCCGCGGCCGGTTCCGGGGTGGCCACCTTCGGTCTGCCGGACACCCCGGGCGTCACCGGCGCCCAGGCCGGCGACACCATCGTGCTGCCCTACAACGACCTGGCCGCCGTCGAGCAGGCGTTCGCCGCCCACCCGGGCGAGATCGCCTGCGTGATCACCGAGGCCTCGCCCGGCAACATGGGCGTCGTCCCGCCGCTGCCCGGCTTCAACGCGGGCCTGGCCCGGCTCTGCGCGGCGAACGGCGCGCTGTTCGTCTCCGACGAGGTGATGACCGGCTTCCGCGTCTCCAAGGCCGGCTGGTACGGCCTGGAGGCGGCCGGCGAGGGCTGGGCGCCGGACCTGCTGACCTTCGGCAAGGTCATGGGCGGCGGCTTCCCCGCCGCGGCCTTCGGCGGCCGCGCCGACGTGATGGCCCACCTGGCCCCGGCCGGCCCGGTCTACCAGGCGGGCACCCTGTCCGGGAACCCGGTCGCCACCGCGGCGGGCCTGGCCCAGCTGCGCGGCTGCACCGACGAGGTGTACACGACGGTGGACCGGGTGGCCGCCGAGGTCTCCGGGCTGGTGTCGGAGGCGCTCACCAAGGAGGGCGTGGTGCACCGGCTGCAGACCGCCGGGAACATGTTCTCGGTGTTCTTCACCGACGCCGCCGTCACGAACTACGACGAGGCGAAGACCCAGGAGGCGTACCGTTTCACCGCCTTCTTCCACGCGATGCTCGCCGAGGGCGTCTACCTGCCGCCGTCCGCCTTCGAGTCCTGGTTCGTCTCGGCGGCCCACGACGAGCGCGCCCTCGAGCGGATCGCCGCGGCCCTGCCCGCCGCCGCCCGCGCGGCCGCCGCTGCCACGGCCTAGGGCGTGTCTTTCGGATCACGCCAGGCGGTCGCCGCCGGGGCACGCACTCCCCCAGCCTTCGGCCGGGGGTACCCCCACGCCGGCTTCT